>JBKOZS010000211.1:0-29560 GCA_046726015.1 Acidobacteriota bacterium | reverse complement strand
CGGTCCGCATCCGCGCCCGTGCGCATGACCCAGCCGAACTGGCGCGCGCGATCGGCACGCGTGATCTCCACCTGCTCGAACGGCGTCGCGGGCCGGCGGTCGCCGAGCGTCTGGGGGGCCGCGAAGACAAGGGCCGTCTCCTGGAAGACGATCCACAGAACCGAGCCTGCATAGAACAGGACGGCGAGAATCGCCGCCCCGGCGAGCAGGCGTCGCGCAAGTCGTGGCATTTTCTGATTATAAGAGCGGCGGAGACCCGAGCCCTCGGCCTTCGACCCTCGAACTTTCCGCCGTCGCGCTTGGCGCTCCGGCGGACAGGCGGACCTTCCGCCTTCGCCGAGAAGCGGCGCCTCGCCATAGCCCGCGGCTGCTCCGGCGGCCGACGGCGGGCGGACCTCGGTATAATCCCCCCCGAGACGAGGACCCATGGCCGATCCGCCGGACACAACCGAACCGCAGGCTGAATCCAACAGCCACACGCTTGTCGAGCTGCTTGCGAAAAAAGTTGTGGGGCAGCCCGCGGCAATGCAGTACATCGTGCCGTACCTGCAGATGTATCAGGCGGGACTTGCTCCGCCCGACCGCCCGGCCGGCATCTTCCTGCTCCTCGGCCCGACTGGTACCGGCAAAACCCGCACGGTCGAAGCGCTTGCCGAGGTCTTGCACGGATCGCCGAAGGCCGTGCTGAAGGTGGACTGCGGCGAGTTCCAGTCCGATCACGAGGTCGCCAAGCTAATCGGCGCGCCTCCGGGATATCTCGGGCATCGCGAGACGACGCCGATGATGACGCAGGAGCGTTTGACGGCGGTGACCTCGTCGAGCTGCGATCTATCGCTCGTGCTCTTCGACGAGGTTGAAAAGGCGGCGCCCTCTCTGACCGTGCTGCTACTCGGCATCCTCGATCGCGGCACGCTCAACCTTGGCGACAATACGGTTGTCAATTTCGAGCGCACATTCATCTTTCTCACGAGCAACCTCGGGGCGCGCGAGATGATGAAGGAGGTGAAGCCGGATTTCGGCTTCGCGCCGACCGATCACCGCACGCCCGCGCAGATCGTGGGCAAGCTCGAGAGCATCGGCCTTGCCGCGGTGCGCCGGCGGTTCTCGCCGGAATTCGTCAACCGCATCGACGTGGTGATCACCTATCAGCCGCTCGACAACGAGTCGCTGGCCAAGATCCTCGACCATCACATCGAGGAACTGCAACGACACGTCTACGGCCGTCTCGGCGACCGATCGTTCGAGATCGACGTCACGCCCGCGGCACGGCAGTTGCTGCTCGAACGCGGGTCCAGCCCGGAGTACGGCGCGCGGGAATTGAAGCGCACCATTCATCGACAGCTCACTCAACCGCTTGCCGCGCTGGTGGCATCGGGGCGGATCTCGCCGGGCACGCGCGTCGTCGCGGATGCCGCCGATGAGACGATTGCCATCACGCCGCTCGACGAGCCAGCAACGAAGATGCCTACGCCAACACGACAGGCGCCTGTGGTCCTCGCGCTCGACGACAACGTCGATCTGCTCGGGTGGCTCGAAACCGTACTCGATGCCGCCGAGATGACGCCGGTCCGCGCGCTCACCGCGGCAAAAGCCCGGGACATCGTCGCGGCCCGTACGCCCGACGCGGCCCTGCTGGATGTAATGCTCCCCGACGGCGACGGCGTGTCGCTGGCGCTCGAGTTCCGCAGCCGGTATCCGCGCATGCAGATCATCCTGATGACTGGCATGGAACTGTCGGCCGACGAAGCGTCGATCTGCGATCGCTACGATATTCCCGTGCTGCGCAAGCCGTTCCTGGGGCAGGACGCGGTCAACGTGCTGCGCGCGCGTCTCGTTCACGAGAAGCCGGGAGCGCGCGGCGGGGAATCCGCGACCCCGAAACCCTGAGGTGCTGCGTGCGCGTGAGCTACGCGATCGTGTTCGTGAGCGACATGGCGCGTGCCATCACGTTCTATCGCGACGTTGTCGGCCTGCCGTTGAAGTTCGAGTCACCCGCGTGGACCGAATTCGCCACCGAAGGCGCCACGCTGGCGCTGCACACGGGGAATGACGCCGCCGGCCGCTGCCGGCCCGGCCTGACCGTCCCGAATCTCGACGAGTTTCATAAGAAGATGCTGGAGAACCAGGTCAGGTGCGTGCAGCCGCCGAGGGAGACCTTCGGCGCGCGCATCGCGCAATACGTCGATCCCGATGGCCTCGAGTTTTCCGTTGCCGAGGAGCGGCGCCGCGGCTGACCTGCTCAACCTCTCGATCTTGCTCGATAACGCAGGAGCCTTCGATGCGACGAGTTCGCTATTCGGTGGCGGCCAGCCTCGATGGCTACATCGCGGGGCCGAATGGTGAAGCTGACTGGATCATCACGGATCCCGGCATCGACTTTGCCGGGCTCTTTGCGCAATTCGACACGTTCCTGATCGGCCGGCGGACGTTCGAACCGATGATGCGGGCGAAACGTGGCGCGACGCCGGGCATCCGGACGTTCGTCTTCTCTCGGACGCTGAAGCAGTCCGATTTTCCGGATGTCACCATCGTGAGCGACCGCGCCGAAGAGATCGTCTCTGGCCTCAAGAACGAACCGGGAAAGGACATCTGGTTATTTGGTGGGGGCGAGCTGTTTCGCAGCCTGGCCGCGGCAGGGTGCGTCGATACCGTCGAACTGGGCGTGATGCCGGTGCTTCTTGGCAAGGGGATTCGACTGTTTCCAGCCGGCGGCGATCGGGTCCCACTCGACCTCACCAGCCATAAAACCTATCCCACGGGTATCGTCGCGCTCGAGTACGCCGTGCGAAAACGCGCTTAATGCGCGAGGTGCGATGCGCGATGCGCAATGTGCGCCAGGCGCGCCAGGCGCGCCGATTCCCGAGGGTTCGGGATTTGGGATTAAGGATTCCTCAGGCCTGATGCGCTGAAAAGCGCCGCGACGAGCACTTCGGCAATTGCGGTGAGCGTGGCCACCGACGCGCAGAAGAGGGCGACGCGCCAGGCCGCCATCCACGGCGAGTCGAGCACGCCTCGGAGCGCATGCGTACCTTCCAGCGTGACTCCCGCCGCCAGATCGCGGATTGCCGGTAGCGTCACGAGGCCGCGCATGCGGTCGACTGTCAGGCCCGCCGCAATCGTGCCGCACTCCGCAGACAGCCAGAGCGACAGCCGCGTGCCGGAGAGATCGCGATACGCCGCATCCTCGAGCAGATCGCCGAGGATGGCCTCGCGGTCCTCCGCGGGGATGAACCGCGAAAGCGTCGATGCGAGGCGGGGGAGTTGCGGCATGGCGTTACGCGCGATCGAGGATCGACTCGTAGTCGCGCCACAGATCGAGGAACATGGCGCGCGATTCCCGCAAGGCTTTCAGGCCGGCGGGGCGCAGCTTGAAATACCGCTTCGCGCGGCCGCCACGCTCCGGCGTACTGTCGCCAAGCCGTGACGTCACGAGCCCCTTCTGTTCGAGCCGCTTGAGCGCCACATACACGGTCGCGCGCGAGATGTCGCGACGGCTTCGCGCCGACACCTCATCGAGGATTGGAATCCCGTAGGCCTCCTTGCCGAGGCGAAGGATCGCCAGCAGCACGAGATGCTCCATGTCTCCCAGGTCTGGTTTCGCCATCCGCGACAATCCCGTCAGATCGGTGTGAATCCGTGTGAATCCGTGGTCTCTTGTAGCAACCCTTTGACGATGCGTCAACGTCTAATGGTTGCTTGTCAAAACTATTACATGGTATTTACGCGCCATGCAGACGCTGAAGCAGGACTTTGCCTACGCGCTTCGCACGCTGAGCAGGAGCCCGGGCTATGCGCTCGTCACGATCCTCACCCTGGCGCTCGGGATTGGCGCCAACACCGCGATCTTCAGCGTCGTCAACGGCGTCGTGTT
Organism: Acidobacteriota bacterium; assembly: GCA_046726015.1. Classification (GTDB taxonomy): domain Bacteria; phylum Acidobacteriota; class Vicinamibacteria; order Vicinamibacterales; family 2-12-FULL-66-21; genus QHWT01. The sequence goes on along the minus strand of JBKOZS010000211.1, from coordinate 25,689 downwards.
GAAGCCGTTGCCTTATCCGGAGCCGGAACGGCTCACATTCATCAGCAGCCGGTTCACCGCCCTCGGATTCGATCGCTTCTGGGTCTCCGTCCCCGAGTACCTCGAATTCAAGGAGCGGAACCGATCGTTCGATGTGGTCGGCGCGTACAACCCCGGGGCCGTGAATCTCGGGACGGAGGAGCGGCCGCGCCGGGTGAACTACGCGCTCGTCACGACAGGGCTGATGGACGCTCTCGGCGTGCAGCCGCTGCGCGGCCGACTCTTCACCGAAGCCGATAGCGTGCCGGGCGCGGAAGATGTCGGCATCGTGTCGTACGAAACGTGGAAAGGGGATTTCGGCGGCGACGAGTCGCTGGTTGGCCGGGTCGTCAGGGTCGACGGCGTGCCGACGCGCATCGTCGGCATCATGCCTCCTGGTTACGACCTGCATGATGAACGAATCGAAGTGTGGCTGCCCCTGACCATCGATCCGAAGCAGCTGGCCGGGAACCGCTCGAATCATTTCCTGTTTCTGGTCGGGCGGCTAAAGCGCGGCGTTTCCATCCCCCAGGCGAATGCCGATCTCGAGGGCATGCTGACGCAGTGGCGGGCGCTAAGCAACAACCAGCACTCGCCGAACACCCAGGGGCATCGCCTTCAGATTCATCCGCTCAAGACGGACCTCGTGGGCGGCATCAGCACAGCGCTCTGGGTACTGCAGGGCGCAGTGGGATTCGTGCTGCTGATCGCCTGTGCGAACCTGGCCAACCTCCTGCTCGCACGCGCCGAGTCACGACAGAAGGAGTTTGCCATCCGATCGGCCCTGGGAGCGGGGCGCCTGAGGCTGCTCCGGCAGTTCCTCACCGAAGGCGTGCTTCTCGCGCTGATTGGCGGCGCGCTGGGCGCCGCGATTGGGTTTGGCGGACTGCGGGTGATGCTGGCCGCAAACCCCGAAAGCATCCCGCGCGCGACGGAAATCGCGCTCGACTCGAAGGTCCTTGTCTTCACCATGGTGATCTCGATCCTCACGGGCCTGCTCTTTGGCATGGCGCCGCTGCTACACCTGCGCGAGCAGGTCGTGACGATATCGCTGAAGGAAGGCGGGCAGCGCGCAACCGCAGGATCGGCACGGGCGAGAGTGCGGAGCGGGCTCGTGATGGCCGAAGTCGCGCTTGCCGTCGTGCTGGTCGTCGGTGCCGGGTTGCTGCTTCGAAGTTTTCAGAAACTGATGGAAGTGGATCCCGGCTTCAATCGCACCCACCTGACCACCTTCGGCCTCGTGCTGCCGAACGCGCAGTATCGAGACGCGCAACTGCGCGTGGACTTCTTCGCTCGCCTGAATACGAAACTGGCGGCACTGCCGGGAGTGAACGGCGTTGCCGCGATGACGGGGCTCCCGCCGAACCGCGAGGTGAACGCCAACGATATCGACTTCCAGAGCTACACCGCGCCGAAGGAAGGTCCATTCGAGAACGTCGATTATTTCCAGACGGTCACGCTTGGATATTTCGACACGATGGGCATTGCCGTCGTGCAGGGGCGAGGGTTCGAGCGGACCGACATCACGGGCGCACCGGTCGTGCTCGTCAACGAGACCCTCGCGCGCACATTCTTCAAGGATCGCGATCCCATCGGACAGCGCGTCGATCCGCAGTTCTCGAACACCCCCCTCTGGTTCACGATCGTCGGCGTCGTGCGAGACGTGAAGCAGGGGGGCATGGCGAACAAGACCGGGACCGAGTTGTACTTTCTTTCCGAGCAGGGACCGCGCATCGCCAAGTTTGCGCCGCGCAGCATGAATATCGTGCTACGTTCCTCGCGACCGGCCCAGGTGCTGGCAGGCGACATCCGGCAGATCCTGCAGTCGATAGATCCGTCGCTGCCGATCGTCAAGCTGCGATCGATGGACGATGTGTTCTCGGAATCAGCGGCGCGCCCGCGGTTTCTGGCGACACTGCTGGCGGTCTTCGCTGCCCTCGCGCTTGCCCTCGCGGCGATTGGCACCTACGGGATCCTGTCGTATTCCGTCAGCGAGCGAACGAAAGAGATCGGCATCCACATGGCGCTCGGGGCAACGCGTGGGAGCGTCCTCGGCATGGTCCTTGGCCAGGGCATGCGCCTCACGATCGTCGGTATCGGCACCGGGCTCGCCGCGTCGTTCAGTCTCACACGTCTCCTGCAGGCGCAACTCTTCAATGTGAAGCCGACGGATCTGCTCACCCTTTCGGCGGTCACGCTGTTCATCGGGTTCATTGCGCTCGTCGCCTGCTTGGTACCCGCGCATCGCGCGACGCTCGTCGATCCGATAATCATGTTGCGGGAGCAGTAATCGAGTCCCGAGTTGCGAGTCCTGAATATCCATCACGGCAGAGCCGGTGAGCGAGAGCACCGACCCATTGGTCCGCTGACTCCCTCTTCGCCTGACGTATGATCGCAAGAGCCGGTCGAAGCCGGCTCGGTGTCGTTTCCGGCCGCCAAGAGGATTTCGTGCCGTTCAGCAGTCTCAAGCTCCACTCCAGCATTCAGAAAGGGATCAAGGAACTCGGCTTCGCGAGCCCGACACCGGTGCAGTCGGAAGCGATTCCTCCTGCAATTGAAGGGCGTGACGTGCTCGCCTGCGCGCAGACAGGGAGCGGCAAGACCGCCGCGTTCCTGCTGCCGCTCCTGCAGCGGTTGCTCGACAAGCCGCGCGGCCGGACGCGCGCGCTCGTGCTCGCGCCGACGCGCGAGCTGGCTGCGCAGATCCTCGAGGAGTTCAATGCGTTCGCGACGCACACGCCGCTCACCGGCGCTGCGATCTATGGTGGTGTCGGCATGGGACCGCAGGAGCACGCGTTGCGCACGGGCGTGGACGTGCTGATCGCGACGCCGGGCCGGTTGATCGATCACATGCGCGCGCCCTACGGCAAGCTCGCGCACCTCGAGTATCTCGTCCTCGACGAGGCGGACCGGATGCTCGACATGGGGTTCCTGCCTGAGATTCGACGGATTCTGCGCCAGCTGCCGCCGCGCCGCCAGACGCTGTTGTTCAGCGCGACGATGCCGTCGGAGATTGCCACGCTGGCAAACGAGATGCTGCGCAACCCCGTCACGATCCAGAAGCAGCGCCAGGCAGCTCCCGCGGCGGGCATCACGCAGGCGATCTATCCAGTGTCGCAGGAGCTGAAGTCGTCGCTGCTCGCGCACCTCCTGACGCGCGGCGATATCCAGCAGGCGCTGGTGTTCACGCGCACGAAGCATCGAGCGGATCGCCTGACGCGATTCCTCGATCGTGCGGGTGTCAGGGCGGAGCGGATTCATGGCAACCGATCGCAGGCGCAGCGGACTGCGGCGCTTGCAGGCTTCAAGGACGGCCGGTTCCCCGTGCTGGTTGCGACCGACATCGCGGCGCGGGGGATCGACGTCGAGGCGCTCGGACACGTCGTGAACTTCGATGTGCCGGCGGTCCCCGAGGACTACATCCACCGCGTCGGCCGCACGGGGCGAGCAGAGGCGACTGGCGATGCCTTCACGTTCGTCTCGCGCGACGAGGAAACCGACCTTCGCGCGATCGAGCGCGTCATCGGCCGGCCGCTGCCGCGGATCACGGTGCCGGACTTCGACTACAGCGCGCGTCCCGAGGCGGCGCTCGAAGTATCGCGCGGGCAGCGCATCGCGGAGATCCGCGCGCGAAAGCGTGAAGAGCGGGCGCGCGCCGCGATGAAAGCCGCGCGTCGTGCCGCGGCGGTGCGGCGTCCCGGCCAGCCCGTCACGTCCCCGGCGTCACCGCCAGGCCACTCCGAGCGTCGTCCTGCTCCACGGAGCAGATATCGCCGGCGCCGCCGGGGCCCGCGTCGAGGTCCGCACGGTTCGTAAGGTCGTATCCGTCCCGCCAATGCATCTTCGCGCCAAACCTACGGACAGTGCCCGCGCTCGAGCGGCGGCGGCGCGTTCTTCCTGGCGCGCCTATGGCGCACTCGCGCTGACGGTAGCCGGGATCGCGTGGTCAGCCATCTTCGTACGATGGGCCGGCGTGCCCGGTACCTCGTCCGGGTTCTACCGGGTGCTCATCGCGGCAGCCATCCTGATTCCCTGGCGCCTGATGAGAGGAGCCACGCGTCCGGTCAACCTGCGCGCAGCCTTGATCGCGGTGGCTGGCGGGGCGTTTTTCGCATTCGATCTCGCACTCTGGAATAGCGCTGTTCTTCGGACGCAGGCAGCAGTGGCGTCGCTTCTCGGAAACAACACGCCAATCTTCGTCGGGCTTGCGACCTGGTGGATCTTCAAGCGGCGTCCCTCGCGAGGGTTCTGGACTGGTCTCCTGCTGTCCGTCGCGGGCTGCATCATGATCGTCGTCGCTGGCTTCGGGCGCGTCGCGGCCGCCGGACATCACAGCTTGTCCGGCGATTTGATGGCGCTGTTGGCGGGCGTGTTCTTCGCCGCCTACCTGCTCACGACGGAGCGGATCCGCGAGCAGATGGATACGTTGACGTTCAACACGCTCGCGATCGCGGGCAGCGTGATCACGCTCTTGATCGTCTGCCTAGTACTCGGCGAGCCGTTGACCGGTTATCCACCGAGGGCGTGGGCCGCGCTCCTCGCGCTGGGGTTGATCTCGCAACTGGCGGCCTACTTCGCGCTCGTTTACGCCCTCGGCCACTTACCGGCCACGATCACGTCGGTTGGTCTCCTGGCGCAGGTTCCGTGCACGGCAGTCCTTGCGATGGTGCTGTTAGGCGAACCGCTATCCGCCTTGCAGATCGCCGGCGGCGCGGTCGTGCTGGCGGGCATCTATCTGGTCAATCGGCTTGGCGCGCACTGAGCACAGTAGTTCCCGCCTGAGCTCGAGCGCGCGCTGGCGAAGAATCTGACAGCGCGCGTGACGTTCAATACGCTGACGCCGTCCGGGCAGAAGATATACCTCTACTACATCAACACGCCAAGCGTGCCGAAACGCGCGCGAAGCGTATCGCGGACATCATCGATCGCCTCAAAGGGCGCGAAGTCACCTCGGAACCTCGCTTGAACGGTCGTTCGATTCTCACCGACTGATGTCGTTCGACTCTCACCGACTGATCTGGACGGTCAATGGTTGAGTGCGCTGCTCTTGCATGGCGCCAGCCCCAGAGGAGGCCCTGAATGGACAACCAGACCAACAAGGACCAGACCAACAAGGATCGGAAGGGAAGCGATCAGCGGGACAGCAACATCGGGCAGCAGCCGGCCAAGCCGGCAGGCACGTCGGGTCGTACTGACGCCGATCTGCAGAAGGAAGGGAACCTCGGCAACGAGCGCAGCCGGTCAGATCGCGACGAGGACCAGGAGGAACCCGGGATGGGCACCCGCCCGGGGCAGAACAAGTAGGACTTGGCTTAAGGCTCAGGGCTCACGGCTCGTGGCCGGCGCACGCCCTGAGCCTCATTACCCTGAGCCCGTCCTCATGAGTGAGTAAGCCCTGGGGCTCGAGTCCTGAGCCCAGAGCCTATTCGTACCGCAACGCGCGCATTGGATCGACGCGCGACGCGCGGTGCGCCGGTACGAACCCCGCGGCAAGCGCGATTGCCGACAACAGCAACGCAGACAGCGCGAACACCGACACGTCGTTGCCTTTGAGCTCGTAGAGCAGCGACTGCGCGGCACGCCCCACCCCAATCGCACCCGCGAGGCCGATGACGCCGCCAATCGCCGTCATCCATGCCACCTGCGACAGCACCATCCGGCGCACGCGCCCTGGCGCGGCTCCAAGCGCCATCCGCAAACCAATCTCTCGCGTGCGTTGCGCGACCGTGTACGCGAGCACACCGTAGAGACCGACCGCTGCCAGCAGCGTCGCGAGCAGCGCAAACGCGGCGGAAAGCGTGCTCATCATTCGATCGAGAAACGTGTTGTCTTTCACTTGCTGCACCATCGTCCGCACGTTCTCGAGCGGAAGGTTGGCATCGAGCCGCTTGACGATGCCGGGCAATGCCGCGAGCACCTGCTTCGGATCCGACGAGGTTGTCACGTAGAACGACAGGTAGCCGATATCGGGATCCTGCCGGTACGGACGGAAGTACAACGGCGGAATCTTCTGCTTCACTTCGCTGTACTTCGCGTTTTGCACCACGCCGACGATGAGCGTGTCCAGTTTGCTGCTGGCGCCCCCTTCGGCCCCCATCATCTTTCCGACCGCGTCGCGTCCGAGCCCGAACTTCCGCACGAACTCCTCGTTGACGATCGCAACCTTCGGCGCGGTGATCGTGTCGCTGGCCGTGAACTCCCGTCCGGACATCAGCGGGATGCCGAGCGCGCGGAAGTATCCCGGACCGACGGCATTGAATCGCGAGTTGTTGTCGGTGTCGGGTCCCTGCTCGAAGCCCTGTACCGCGACCGAATTCCCCCAGTTGCTGCCGCCCAGCAGCGGAACCATCGAGGCGGTGACCGTGCTGACACCGGGCGTTGCCGCGAGCTCCTCTTCGAGCCGCTGGAACAGCACGCGTGAGCGCTCGGGCGTATACGCATTCAGTTGCGGGGAGATCCCGAACGTGACGATGTTCTCGATCTCGAGGCCGAGGTCAATGCGGCTCACGTTGAGCAGGCTCTTCGTGAACAGACCGGCAGCCGCGAGGAGAGCCATCGACATCGTGATCTGCGCCGTCGCGAGCGCGAGACGGAACCATTTCGCCACGCGCGCGCCGCCTGGCTGGCCCGCCTGGTTCTTCAGGGTGGAGACGAGATCCGGGCGCGTGCTGTGGAGCGCCGGGAACAGGCCGAAGATCAGTCCGGTGCCAAGGGCCAGGAGGGCGGCGAACAGCATCACGGTGCCGTCGATTTTGAACGGCAGCGTGCGGGTCACTTCGACGGGCAGCATCGATGCGATCAGGTCGAGGGTCCAGCCGGCAACGAGGATGCCGGCCAGGCCGCCAAGGATTGCCAGAAGCAGTGATTCGGTCAGCAGTTGTGCGATGAGTTGCCACCGGCTCGCGCCGAGTGACAGCCGGACGGCCATTTCCGCCGATCGCGCCGACGACTTCGCGAGCAGCAGGTTCGCGATGTTGGCGCACGCGATCAGCAGCACGAAGCCGGTCACGCCGAGAAGCAGCTTGAGCGGCGTGCCGGCCTCACCCTCGACCGAGCTCTGGCCGCGTGGCCCTTCGGTGACCAGGATCGGTTTTGCGCGGAACCTGGCCATGGTCTGCTCGCTCATGCCCTTCTGCAGGGGCGCTTCGACACTGGTGATGATGGCCCTGTACTGGGTGTCCAGCGCGGCGCGCGCCGATTCAATCGAGGTATCGGGCTTGAGCCGCGCGAAGACGTAAGCCCAGTAGGCGCGCCGGTTGTCGAATTGTGTGAAGCCAGGCTCCATCAACCCGCGCAGCGTGATCGGGACGAATACCTGCGGCCTCGAGCCGAGCGTCGTGCCATCGAATCCGCGCGGCGCGACGCCCACGATGGTCAGCGTCTGGCCGTTGACGACCATCGTCTGATTGAGCACGTTGGGATCGGCGGCAAAGCGTGTGGTCCAGTACGCGTGACTGAGCACCACGACGTGCGATTCGCCGATCACCGCGTCGTCTTCGGGCCCGATCAGCCGGCCGAGGGCGGGCCGCAGGCCAAGCACCGGGAAGTAACTGCCGGAGACCTCGATACCATCGCCGCTCAGTGTCTGCCCCTGGTACGCGAGGTTGGCGCCAAAGATCCTGTGCGCGGCCATGCCGGTGAACGGGCTCTGCACGCGCTGCAGATCCTTGAACATCGGATAGCTGAAGACTTCGGCGCAATCGCCAGACTGGTTGCACGAAGTCGATCCGGGCTTCGGCCCCGGAACCGACAGGTTGACGAGCCGCTCGGGGTCCTGCACCGGCAGCGACCGGAGCATCATTTCATTGAACATCGAGAAGATCGCCGCATTGGCGCCGATGCCGAGGGCGAGTGAGACGATCGCGACGGCGGTCACGAACGGTGTCTTACGGAACAGTGTTCGCAGCGCGTACTTCAGATTGATCATGGATTGTTGATTCGACGGGAGTGAACGCGCGTTAGTTTACCGGAATGACACCTTCACGGTGCAGTCAGGGTCCGCGCTGACAAAGTTCTGACCGACGCAAGTCTTCAGTCGATACTCCCCTCCACCGCTGCATTCGGATGCGCGCCGTATTCCATGATTTCTCAGCGGGTTTTCGCGAATCTCTGCGGTCGACGCGACGACAGCCCACAGCTGGACCATTCGTTGCTATTTCAACGTTGAACCTCCCTGTCCGCTGAATTCTGAACGACCGCGCACGCGTAGATGCGGCACGTGTGTGTACTCGCGGCCGTTCATGGCTTTACCGGGTGCCAAATGGAAATGATCACTCGTGCCACGAGACGCCGGTTGGTGCGACTGTTCGCGATACTGAGCGCCGCAATCCTTCTGGCGAGAGGTGGTCCTGAACGCCCCGCCGTTCATGCCCAGGACAATCCAATCGTGACCGAGAACGCGCTCCCGGGCAGCCCTCAGAACGAGTGGGATATCCAGGGCAGCGGCGACCCGACACTCCAGGGTTTCGCGACCGACATCAGCGTCAACAAGGGGAGCATCATCTCGTTCAAGATCAAAACGACGGCACCCGGCTACGTCATCGACATATATCGACTGGGCTACTACCAGGGGTTCGGCGCGCGGAAGATCGCGACCGTCACGCCAACCGCCGCGCAGGTGACCGCAGCGCAGAACCAGCCGGCGTGTCTCACGGATCCGGCGTCCGGGCTGATTGACTGCGGCAACTGGGCGGTCGCCGGATCGTGGAATACCGGCAACACAACGTCCGGCATCTTTATCGCGAAGCTATCGCGCTCGGACAACCTCGACGCCTCGAGCCACATCTACTTCATCGTGCGCGACGACTCGCGCACGGCCGACATCCTGATGCAGACCTCCGACACGACGTGGCAGGCCTACAACATGTATGGCGGCAACAGCCTGTACTGCAATGGGCCGCTGAGCAACGCGGCAGGCCGGTATAACTGCCCGAGCCGCTCCGGAAAGGTGAGCTATAACCGCCCGTTCGACACGCGCGCGCACGACGCGACGAGCTTCCTGTTCAACGCCGAGTACCCGATGGTGCGGTTTCTCGAGGCGAACGGATACGACGTGAAGTATTGGACCGGCGTGGACACGGACCGGTTCGGCGCCGACCCGTCGATCGGCCTCACCAGCGTTCATCGTCCCAGGGCATTCTTCTCGGTCGGCCACGACGAGTACTGGTCGGGCCCGCAGCGCACGCATGTCGAAAGCGCGCGCAACGCGGGCGTCAACCTCGCGTTCTTCAGCGGCAACGAAATGTTCTGGAGGACGCGCTACGAATCGTCAATCGACGCATCCAATACGAGCTATCGCACGCTGGTCAGCTTCAAGGAAACGTTTGGCAACGGCTCCCGCGTCGATCCAAATCCGGCGAATCCCTGGACCGGCACTTGGCGCGACCCGCGGTTCCCCGCAGTGGGCGGCAACAATCCGGAGAACGGTCTCATCGGCCAGCTCTGGATGGTGAACTGCTGCAGCGACCGGATCCACGTCCCCCCGTCGATGGCGAACCTGCGGTTCTGGCGCAATACGGCAGTCGCGAGCCTCCCGGCCGGTGATCCGGGCTATCGCACGTCTGTTGAGACGCTCGGTTACGAGTGGGACGAAGTCATCGATAACGGCTTCTTGCCCTCAGGCCTCGTGCGCATGTCCCTGACCACGCTCATCGTTCCCGAGCGGGTCCTCGACTTCGGCATCAACATCGGCGTGGGCGCGGCGACGCACAGCCTGACCATGTATCGGCACAACAGCGGCGCGATCGTGTTCGGCGCCGGCACGGTGCAGTGGGCGTGGGGCCTCGATGCCGCCCACGATCGAACGCAGGTACCCGCGGATCACGCGATGCAGCAGGCCACGATCAACCTGCTCGCGGACATGGGCGCGCAGCCCCGCACCCTGCAGGTTGGCGCCAATCCGAATCGTCCGCTGCTGACCGCGTCGATGTCCTCCGACATCTTTGCGCCAACATCGACGATCGCGTCGCCGGCCGGCGGATCGTCGGTTGAAAGCGGCTCACGCGTGGCGATCAGCGGCACGGCAACCGAGGTTGGCGGCGGCACCGTCGCCGGCGTCGAAATATCGGTCGACAACGGTGCGACGTGGCGCTCGGCCAATCTGCTTCCGTCCGGCGTGTGGACGTACGAATGGACGCCCGGCTCGCCCGGCACTGCCACCATCAAGTCGCGGGCGTTCGATGACAGCGGCAATGTCGAGGGAGTCGGTCCGGGGACCACGGTCACGATTGGTGTGGGCACCTGTCCTTGCACCAGCCTGTGGCGGCCTACCGTCATTCCGACGGTGGTTTCGGCGGCGGACGGCAACGCGGTCGAACTGGGGACGAAGTTCTACAGCGACATCGATGGATTCGTCACCGGCGTCCGGTTCTACAAGAGCACCGGGAACACCGGCACGCACGCGGGCAATCTCTGGTCGCTGAGCGGGACGCGGCTGGCCTCGGTCATCTTCAGCAACGAGACGGCTTCGGGCTGGCAGCAGGCGATGTTCTCGACGCCGGTCGCCGTCACGGCCAACACGACCTATGTCATTTCGTATCACACGAACGTCGGCTCCTACTCCGCCGACGGCGGATACTTTGCTACCGCACCGGTCGACTCGCCGCCTCTGCACGCGCCAACCGGCGCCGCGGCCGGCGGCAACGGTGTGTTCGTGTACGGCGAGTCGCAATTCCCGACGGGCACGTTCAACGCGACCAACTACTGGGTTGACGTCGTGTTCGCGCCGACGCTGGACGACTCGACGCCGCCGGTGATCTCGCACATCAAATCGAAGATCATCGACAGCGCGCGCATCACGATCTCGTGGAGCACCGACGAAGAGTCCACGTCGAAGATCCAGTACTCGACCGATCCGGACATTCTCTCGAGCTCGACGACGCTGCCGCCGGGGACGCAGGCCGTCGAGGCCGGCAGTTTCGTCACGCAGCACAGCATCTCGTTGTCCGGGCTGACGCCGAACACGACCTACTACTACCGCGTGATTTCTGTCGATCGGTCCGGCAATGCGGCAAATGTCGCGGCGCCAAGCGTGACGGTTCCAGGCCCGACACTGCGCGATACGGCAGCCGTTGACTTCGCCGCCGGCCAAAGCAGCGGCACGTACGTTTCGGAAACCACCGACGGCGAGGTCATCCTCGCGCCGGTCGCGGGCACCGAGTTCTCGGGAACGGCGTTGTCTCCGGGCTGGAGAGACGTGCCTTACGCCGCCGGCGGCGCGGCCTTCCTTGGGAACGGCGCCGTGCTCGTCGACGGATCGCGTCTCGGCACCTGCGTCGACGTTGGAAACGGCATCTGCCAGGAGCAGTGGACGATGACGCCGGGTCATCGTCTCGAGTTCATGGGCATCTTCACGGGTGACGCGTTCCAGCACTCGGGCCTTGCGCAGGACTTCGGCTCCGCCTCTCAGCCGTGGGCGATCTTCAGCACCCTCGGCGGCGGCATTCTCACCGCGCGCACCAATACGGGCGCCGGCAGCGTCGAGACGTTCCTCGGCACCGGGTTCCTCGGCTTCATGCACAAGTACACGATCGACTGGCACGACACGAGCGTCGTGTACTCGATCGATGGCACGGTCGTGGCCACGCACAACGTCACCGTTGCCGGACCGATGCGGCCGATCGCGGCCAGCGACTTCAGCGTGTTTGGCGGCAACGTCGTCATCGACTGGATGCGGATGTCTCCGTACGCGGCGACAGGCGCGTTCGAGTCGCGCGTGTTCGACGCGAACACGATCGTCGATTGGCGCAGCATGCAGTGGAAGGCCAAAGCGCCGGCGGGAACGAGCGTCGCGATGAGCATCCGTACCGGCGCAACGCCGGATCCGTCTGACGGCACGTGGACAGCATGGGAGCTGGTGGCGGCGCCAGGGCCGCTGGCGGTGAGCTCGCGATACATCCAGTACCGCGCCGTGCTCTCGACCACCGATCCGAGTGTGACGCCGGAGGTCGAGGACGTCATTGTCAGCACGGGCCAGGCGCCCATTGCCGTCAACGACGCCGTCGTGGTTCCGGAAAACGGCACGATCACTTTCCCCGCATCGGGGGCGGACAGCCTGACGGCCAACGACACCGATCCGGATAACGATCCACTCGAAGTTGTCGCGGTGGGCCTGGCATCACACGGGGCGACGCTTCTCAACTTCGACGGATCGGTGCGATACACGCCGGCGACGAACTACAACGGCCCTGACTCGTTCGTCTATACGGTGAGCGACGGGTTGCTCACCTCGACGGCCGTGGTCTCGATCGACGTGCGCTTCGGCAACATCCCGCCGGTCGCGAACCACGACTTCTACAGCACCAATGAAGAAGTCACGCTCATCGTTCCGGCGGCAAGCGGCATTCTGAAGAACGACACGGACGCCGACCACGATCCGTTGACCGCGGTTCTGGTGACGCTGCCGGCACATGGCATGCTCGCGCTGAACTCGATCGGCTCATTCACCTACACACCGCATCCGAACTACGCCGGGCCGGACGTGTTCACCTACCGTGCGTCCGATGGCCAGTTGACCAGCGATCCGGCAACTGTCCAGATCCAGGTCCAGCAGGTCAACGATGCCCCGATTGCCGAGCCCGACTCATACACCGCCCTGGTGAACCAGGCGCTCGACATCAGCGCGCCCGGCGTGCTGGCCAACGATCACGACGTGGAAGTGGAAGACACCGCGCCGCTGCACGCGCAGCTCGTCACCGGGCCGGCGAACGGCACCGTGACGCTCAACGCTGACGGGTCGTTCCATTACCAGCCGAACGCGGAGTTCCTCGGCCTCGATCAATTCACGTATGCGGCGGTCGATCACTTCGGCGCGGTTGGCAGCCCCGCCGCCGTCTCGATCACCGTTGCGCTGAAAGCGGTTTCGCAGGCCGTGAACGGCGGCGGCACCGTCGCCACGGGTAGCGACGTGACGCCGGGCTCGCCGCTGGTGAGCGGGGTGACGTCGCCGGCGGCCGCAACCGTCAGGATCTCGCAGGGCGTGATCGCCGGATCGCAGCCGCCGTCCGGTTACACGTTCCTCAACCAGCAGGTGAACATCCTGGTCTTGAATCCGGATGGATCCGAGCTGACGGCGACGTTCGCCAACCCGATCCGGCTCGCGTTCACGATCGACGGCACACTCCTGCTGCCAGGTGAAAACGGAAACTCGGTCCAGATCTTCCGGAACGGCGTCCTGATCCCGAACTGCCTGGGCCAGACGTCGATTCCTGCCGCGAACTTCGATCCATGCGTGACGGCGCGGGAGACGTCGAACCAGGACGTGCGCCTGACCGTCATCAGCTCTCATGCCAGCCGCTGGAACATGGGCCTGTCGAACGAGGCGATCGGCACCGCGCCGGTCGCGCAGAACGACGGGGTCTACAGCGTCGACTTCCAGACGCCGCTCGTGATTCCCGCGTCGGGCGTGGTCGGCAACGATTACGGCCGGAACGGGCTGACCGCGATCCTCTCGGCCGGTTCGGTCGTGGGCGGAAGCGTCGACCTGTCAGCGAGCGGCGCGTTCACCTTCACACCGGGGCCGACCGCCTGCGGACCGGCCTCGTTCAAGTACCGCGCGAACGATGGCACGTTGGACAGCAACGAGGCGACCGTCTCGATCTCGATCGACTGCAAGCCGCGCGCGGGCAACGACGCGGTCACCATCGCCGAGGACAGCGGCACCACGACAATTACCGTGCTCTCCAACGACACCGACCCCGACCCGGGCCAGGTGCTCACCGTCACGAGCGTGGGCAGCGCGGCGCATGGCGTCACGTCGATTCTCGGCGGCGGCCTGGCAGTGAACTACGCGCCGGAGGCGAACTTCTACGGCACCGACAGCTTCACCTACACGATTGCTGACGGCCGCGGCGGTACGGACACCGCAACGGTGACCGCCACCGTCGCCGAGGTGAACGACGCACCGAGCTTTACGAAGGGTACGAACCCGTCCGTCAATGAAGACGCAGGGCTCCAGACCGCGGCCGGGTGGGCCACGAATCTCAACGCTGGTCCGGCCAATGAATCGGGGCAGCTCCTCGACTTCATCCTCAGCAACGACAACCCCGCCCTGTTCGCCGGGCAACCGGCGATTGCGGCGAATGGCACGCTGACTTACACGCCGGCGGCTGACGCGAACGGTTCCGCAACCGTGACCGTGTCGATTCACGACGACGGCGGCGTCCTCAATGCGGGCGTCGATACGAGCACCGCGCAGTCGTTCACGATCACCGTGAACGCGGTCAACGACGCGCCGTCATTTGTGAAGGGTGCGGATCAAAGCGCGAACGAGGACGGCGGCGCCCAGAGCGTTGCGAACTGGGCGACGGCCATGAGCGCGGGCCCGGCCGACGAGGCGGGCCAGGCGCTGAACTTCCTCGTCAGCAACGACAACAACGCGCTGTTTGCGGCGCAGCCGGCGATTGCGGGTGACGGTACGCTGACCTACACGCCGTCCGCGAACGTGAACGGCACGGCGGTCGTATCCGTTCGCCTGCACGACGCGGGCGGCACGTCGAACGGTGGGGTCGATACCAGCGCCGCGCAGACGTTCACCATCAGTGTCGGCGCGGTCAATGACGCCCCGTCCTTCACGAAGGGGGCGGACCAGGCCGTCCTCGAGGACGCGGGCACACGGGCCGTTGCCAACTGGGCCACGAACTTCTCGCCGGGTCCGGCTGACGAATCGGGTCAGCAGGTGCTCGCGTACGTCGTGCTGAGCAACTCGAACGCCGCGCTGTTCTCTGTCGCGCCGGCGGTCGCGAACGATGGCACGCTGTCGTTCACGCCGGCGACAAACGCCAGCGGCGTCGCGACGGTGACGGTCGCAGTCCGCGATAACGGCGGGGTCGCCAACGGCGGCGCCGATACCAGTGCGCCGCAGTCGTTCACGATTACCGTGACGGCGGTGAACGATGCTCCAGCCTTTACGAAGGGAGCAAACCCGATCGTCACTGAGGACTCGGGGTCGCAAACGATGCCCGGATGGGCGACGGCGATGTCAGCCGGTCCGTCGGATGAGAGCGGCCAGGCCCTGACATTCCAGGTCACCGGCAGTTCGAACCCGTTGCTCTTCGCGGCGGCGCCGGCCGTCAGCGCCAACGGAACGCTGACGTTCACACCGGCACCCAACGCGTCGGGCAGCGCGATGATCACTCTCGTGCTGAGCGATGACGGTGGCACCGCGAATGGCGGCGTCAATACGTCGGCCGCGCAGACGTTCACCATTGCGATTAGCGACGTCAACGACGCGCCAGCGTTCGCGAAGGGTGCGGACCAGGCGCTCTACGGCAACCCCGGCGCGCAGACCGTGAATAACTGGGCGACCGGCATCAGCGCGGGTCCGGCAAACGAAGCAGGACAGGCGCTGATGTTCACGACCACGAACAACAACACGGCGCTGTTTGCCGTCCAGCCCTCGGTGAGCTCGAACGGAACGCTCACGTATACGCCGGCGACAGACGTCATCGGTACGGCGATCGTGACGGTCGTGCTGAAGGACAACGGCGGCGTTGCGAACGATGGCATCGACACCAGCGCACCGCAGACCTTCCAGGTCACGGTCAACAAGAGCCCGACGGTGACGAGCCTCGCGTCGAGCAACAACCCGTCACTGGCCGGCGCGCCGATTACGCTGACCGCGGCGGTCGTCGGCACCGCGCCGAACGTCGGCGTCCCGGGCGGCACCGTGACGTTCAAGGACGGCACGGCAACGCTTGGCACCGTGACACTCGCCGGAGGCGTTGCGACGTTCACCACGTCGACGCTCGCCGTTGGATCGCGGTCGCTGACCGCGGTCTACACGCCGGTGGGTAACTTTGTTGCCAGCACGTCGCCAGCGTTGACGCAGGTGATCAGCGCGTCGGCCACCATGAACGTGCGCTTCGAGGTCCACGCGATCCTCGATGGGACGAAGAACCCGAAGGTGCGCGACCAGGCGGTGCCAGGCGCGGAGGTGCGCGTCTACACGAAGCGGGATCAGTGCACCAACGGCATCATCGTGAGCGGCAAGCCGAAGATGTGGGGCATCATCTTCGACGGTTCCGACGGTCCGGGTGGAGCGACCTCCGGTTGCGACCCGGTGTCCTACGGCTCCTACATCGCGCAGGGCATCACTGACGCGACCGGCAGGGTGGACATCATCGTCCCGCCGACGACCAACGATCCCAACACGGACTACGTCGTCATCGCCAGGACGACGACGTTCGACTACATCAAGACGACGATCACGCCGGATCCGCTGTATTCGGAGAAGACGATCTCGACCATCGCGGCGGGCGCGTCAAAGGACGTGCGACTCCATCAGATCGCGACGTTCGCGGGCAAGCTGATGCCCGGTAAGGACCTCGAGGAATTCGGCAGCTACCTCGGCATCGTCCAGCCCGACTTCGTCGACTGGACCGATGACAAGGAGGCGTACCCGGTGGTCCTCGTGGCGGAGGGCGCGTGGGGCATTTCCACCAACCTGACGCCGCCTGAAGGGTTCGTCGTCGAGGAGAACGGGCTCTCCGCCAGCGTCGCCGATGGCACGGGCGCGATCCAGTTCACGATGAACGACATCGGCAGCGACTGGACCGGCACGACCGTCAACCACACGATCACGCACAACGGCGAGATCCGGCTGCGGTCGGACGTCATCCCGATGTTCAACCGGAAGTTCAGCAAGGCGTTCAAGGACACGGCGAAGATGATGCTCGGCGAGCCCTCCGTGACGATCGACGTGCTGAACAACGATCGCATGGGGACCGAGTCCGAGTGGCTGTCGCTGAACTACTTCACGCAGCCGAACTACGGCAGGGTGAGCTACTCGGCCGACGGCATGAGCCTGGTCTACACGCCGGATCCTGGCTGGTCTGGCTACACGACATTCGTCTACAACCTGCAGGACGATCGCGGCATCGTGTCGAGCGCAGACGTGTGGGTCTACGTGCTGCCGCAGCCAACCGTGAGCACGAAGACGCTCGTGAACGTCACGGAAGGCAACTCGGGCGCCGTGACCGGGACGGCAACGATCACGCTGTCGAACGAGAGCACGCACCCGATTACCGTGAACTACACGACGGTTGATGACACGGCCACCGCGGGCAGCGACTACGTCGCGGCATCTGGCAGCGTGACGATTCCGCCCGATGCCCTGCAGGCGACCGTGCCCCTGCAGATCAACGGCGATACGTTGGCCGAGCCGAACGAGCAGTTCATCTTCCGGATCTCGAGTCCGACGAATGCCACGCTGGGAGACATCACCGACGAGATCGTGAAGATCCTCGATGACGATCCGCCGGTTGTGTCGGCGCAGGACCTCACGGTCGCGGAAGGCAACGTGGCGACGAAGGTCGTCAACGTCGTGGTGAAGCTGTCGCAGTCCGACACCAGGCAAGTGACAGTGAACTACGCAACCGTTGACGGCACCGCCACGGCTGGGAATGACTATGTCGCAGCATCCGGCACGTTGACGTTCGCACCGGGCGCGGTCTCGAAGACGATTCCGATCACGATCATGGGCGACACGGTCGGAGAGCCGGCGGAGCAGTTCTACGTCGATCTCAGCGCGCCAGTCGTGGCGATCATGGGTCAGGCGCGCGCGACGGTGTCCATCACGAACGATGACGCGGTCACGACGACGACGACGACCGCAGCGCAGTTCGCCGAAGGAACCGCCGATGCGGGCCTCTCGATCGTGCAGAACAACGGCGGCGAGCTGATGCTGACTCCGGCCATCAACGCGGACTTCTCCGGACCGGGCCTGGCCGCTGGCTGGGTGAGCAGCGTGCTCGAAGGCGGCGGAGCCACGGTGGGCGGCGACATCCTTGTGGTGAACGCTGCCACCGTCATGGGTCCGACCGGAAGTGGCACGCCCAGGGCACTTGATGTGGTTGCGACGCTCACGGCGGCGAACCAGGTCATCGGGCTCGGCGCTGGCTCGATGGCATCGCCGCTCGCGGCGTTCGTGGTCAAGGCGGACGGCCTGCTCTACATCCGCACGATTGCGCCGACCAGCACTGGCGCGATCGTCACGAAGGAAACCGCGGTGGCCGGCAGCTGGCTGGGGGCGGCGCACACGTTCCACATCGACTGGAACGCGGCGAACGCGGCTTACAAGATCGACGGCACGGCGGTGGGCACGCACACGGGCGTCGCGTGGGGTTCGCTGGCCGTGGCGCCGATGTTCATGGACGGAACCGCGGGGGATGGTGCGGTCACGGTGGACTGGACGAGGCTTACCCCCCATGCCGCATCCGGCACCTACACCAAGGTGTTCGATGCCGGCGCGGTCTCGGCCTGGACGAAGCTCGTGACGGGGGCGACCGTGCCAGCTGGCACGACCCTCGCCGTCAGTTACCGGACCGGTAACACGCCGACACCGGACGCGTCGTGGTCGGCACCGACGACGCTCGCAGGGACCGGCGGGACGCTGGTTGGATCGGGACAGTACCTCCAGCTCACGCTGCAGTTCACGACGACGAATGCACTCAAGACGCCTGTGGTGAATGACCTAACGCTCACTTACAAGCCGCAGTAAATGATGGACGCGCCGCCTGCCTCGATAAGGCAGGCGCCGCGGCTTCTCTTCGACTGTGTAGTGAAAGGCGAATGCAGTCTTCCTGAGCGGTGACTTTAGTGCTGTTCGTCGCAGGCATTTTCCAGATCGCCACGAAAGTGATAGACGTCCGAGGCAGTCCCGGAATCCGTCAATCGTTCCTGACGCCGATCCCCTATCTCCAGCCGACGCCGATTGTTATCGCGCCTGCGCCGTGAGCAGTCGCGACCCGCCACGTCAACTGGACCAGTCGTTGCTTTGCGCCGGCTCGGCCCGCAGTAAAAATGCGGAATGACCCAATGGACGTGACCCTGGTGACCCTGGTTGTAATCCTCAGGCCCCTCAAGTCGCACAACTGAAAAGACGATCGCACACGGAGATGCGACACGTGTGTACAGCGGTCGTCTGCGAGTACTCGAGTTGCGAGGAACGATGGACACGATGAGCCGCTTGAGCCGCCGATCCGCGGTACGACTGTGCGGTGCGGTGAGCGCCGCGGTGCTGCTTGCTGCCGGTGGTAACGCATTACGCCCGACGCTGGAAGCACAGGCCACGAGCAATCCGATCGTGACGGAGAACGCGCTCCCGGGCAGTCCCCAGAGCGACTGGGACGTTCAGGGCAGTGGTGATGCGACGCTGCAAGGCTTCGCCACCGACATCAGCGTCAACAAAGGAAGCGTCGTCTCGTTCAAGATCAAAACGAGCGCACCCGGGTTCATCATCGATATCTATCGCCTCGGGTACTACCAGGGGTTTGGCGCGCGGAAGATCGCGACGGTTACACCGACCGCCGCGCAGGTGACTGCCGCCCACAACCAGCCCGCGTGTCTCAGCGAGGCCGCGTCCGGATTGATCGACTGCGGCAACTGGGCGATCACCGGATCCTGGAACACCGCGGCAGTGACGTCCGGCATCTTCATCGCGAAACTTTCACGCTCGGATAACCTCAACGCATCGAGCCACATCTACTTCATCGTGCGCGATGATTCGCGCACCGCCGACATCGTGTTCCAGACCTCCGACACGACATGGCAGGCCTACAACATGTATGGCGGCAACAGCCTGTACTGCAACGGGCCGTTCAGCAATGCCGCCGGCCGCTATAACTGCCCGACGCGTTCGGGAAAAGTGAGCTACAACCGTCCCTTCGACACGCGCGCGCACGATCCCCAGAGCTTCCTGTTCAACGCCGAATATCCCATGCTGCGGTGGCTGGAAGCCAACGGCTACGACGTGAAGTACTGGACCGGCGTCGACAGCGATCGGTTTGGCGCCGACGCGTCAATCGGACTCGCGGGCACGCACCGGCCGAAGGCGCTCTTCTCCGTCGGGCACGACGAGTACTGGTCGGCCGGGCAGCGGACGAACGTCGAGACGGCACGCAACGCCGGCGTGAACCTCGCGTTCTTCAGCGGCAACGAGATGTTCTGGAAGACGCGCTACGAGCCGTCCATCGACGGATCGAACGCCAGTTACCGCACGCTGGTCAGCTACAAGGAAACGTTCGGCAATGGTTCGCGCGTCGATCCGAATCCGGCGAACCCCTGGACCGGCACCTGGCGCGACCCGCGGTTCCCGCAGGCTGGCGGTGGCAATCCGGAAAACGGACTGACCGGGCAGCTCTGGATGGTGAACTGCTGCAGCGACCGGATCCACGTGCCCCCGTCGATGGCGAATCTGCGGTTCTGGCGCAACACCGCGGTCGCGAGCCTCCCCCCCGGTGACCCCGGTTATCGCTCGCCCGTGGAGACCCTCGGTTACGAGTGGGACGAAGTCATCGACAACGGCATGCTGCCGGCCGGCCTGGTGCGGATGTCGACGACCACGCTCGTCGTGCCCGAACGCGTCCTCGACTTCGGCATCAATATCGGTGTGGGCACAGCGACCCACAGCCTGACGATGTATCGGCACAACAGCGGCGCACTCGTGTTTGGCGCCGGCACCGTGCAGTGGGCTTGGGGCCTGGATGACAACCACGATCGTACGGTCGTTCCAACCGATCACGCGATGCAGCAGGCGACGGTGAACCTGCTGGCGGACATGAGCGTGCAGCCGCGCACGCTGCAGGTGGGCGCGAATCCCAATCGGCCTCTGGTGACCGCGACGATGTCGACCGATATCTTCGCGCCAACGTCGGCCATCGTGTCACCGGTTGCGGGTTCTTCTGTGGAAAGCGGATCGCGGGTCGTGATCAGCGGCACCGCGGTAGAGAACGGCGGCGGCACGCTTGCGGGCGTCGAGGTGTCGGTCGACAGCGGCGCGACGTGGCGTTCGGCCAACGTTCTGCCCTCGGGCGTATGGACATTCGAATGGACACCCGGCTCACCCGGGAGCGCCACGATCAAGTCGCGGGGGTTCGACGACAGCGGCAATGTCGAGGCGGCGGGACCAGGAACGACCGTCACGGTTGGTGCCGGCGCGTGCCCGTGCACGAGTCTCTGGCGGCCGACCACCGTGCCGACGGTACCGTCAGCAGCAGACAGCAACGCGGTCGAAGTCGGCACGAAGTTCTACAGCGATATCAACGGCTTCATCACCGGTGTGCGGTTCTACAAGAGCACGGCCAACACCGGCACGCACGTCGGCAACCTGTGGTCGCTGACCGGCACTCGCCTGGCTACCGTGACGTTCAGCAGCGAGACGCCGTCCGGCTGGCAGCAGGCGCTGCTCTCGACACCGGTCGCCATCACTGCCAATACGACCTACATCGTCTCGTATCACACGAACGTTGGATCGTACTCGGCGGACGGCGGCTACTTTGCGACGGCACCGATCGACTCGCCGCCGCTGCATGCCCCGACGAGCCCGGTTGCCGGCGGCAACGGCGTGTTCGCTTACGGCGAATCGCAGTTCCCGTCGGGCACGTTCAACGGGACCAATTACTGGGTGGACGTCGTGTTTGCCTCGTCGATTGCGGACTCCACGCCGCCGGTCATCTCGAAGGTGAAGGCGACGATCGTCGACAGCTCCAGGGTCACCATTTCGTGGAGCACCGACGAGGAATCCACGTCCAGGATTCAGTATTCAACCGATCCGGAGATTCTCTCGGATACCACGACGCTTCCGCCAAACACGCAGACGATCAGTGTCGGGACGTTCGTCACGCAGCACAGCGTGCAGCTCTCGGGACTGACGCCGAACACGACGTATTACTACCGCGTGATCTCGGTCGATCGGTCCGGGAACACGGCCAACATCGCCGCGCCGAGCGTGACGGTGCCCGGCCCGACGCTCCGTGACACGACGACACCGGACTTCAGTGCCGGCGTCAACGCGAGCACGTACGTCGCCGAAACGCTGGATGGCGAGGTGATTCTGCAACCGACGGCCGGCAGCGAATTCTCGGGCTCGACGCTGCCGTCGGGATGGACCAGCGTGCCCTACGCCTCTGGCGGCGCCGCCTTCATGGGTGACGGCCAGGTGCTCGTCGATGGCTCGCGCCTGGGCACATGCTCGGATGCGGGCGGCATCTGCCAGGAGCAATGGTCGCTGACGCCAGGTCACCGTCTCGAGTTCATCGCGCTGTTCACCGGCGATGCGTTCCAGCACTCCGGCCTCGCACAGGACTTCTCGACCGCGGCGCAGCCATGGGCCATTTTCAGCACGATGGGTGGTGGCGTGTTGACCGCGCGCAGCAATACGGGCGCGGCCAGCATCGACACGTTCCTCGGCACCGGGTTCCTCGGCCTGCCGCACAGGTACACGATCGACTGGAATGACACGAGCGTTGTGTATGCCATCGACGGCACCGTCGTGGCGACGCACAACATCGTCGTGCCGGGTCCCCTGCGTCCGATGGCGGCCAGCGACTTCAGTGTGTTCGGCGGCAACGTCGCCATCGACTGGATGCGCCTGACGCCATACACGGCGTCCGGCACGTTCAACTCGCGCGTCTTCGACGCGAACGCCGCGGTGAACTGGCGCACGATGCAGTGGACGGCGAATCGGCCGGCTGGTACCAGCATCCAAATGGCCGTTCGCACCGGCAACACGCCGAATGCGGACGATGGAACGTGGTCTGCCTGGCAGGTGATCGCGGCTCCGGGACCACTGGCCTTGAACTCGCGCTACATCCAGTACCGTGCGATCCTGTCGACCACCAACCCGAGCGTGACGCCGGAAGTCCACGACGTGATCATCAGCACGGGTAGCGCACCCGTCGCGGTTCCGGACAGCCTCGTCGTACCGGAGAACGGGTTCGTCACGCTGCCGGCGACTGGGCCAGGCAGCCTGGTCGCGAACGACACCGACGCCGATAGCAACGCGCTCGAGGTTGCGGCTGTCGGCCTGGCCTCGCACGGCATCGTGGAGCTGAATTTCGACGGCTCGGTGAAATACACGCCGGCCGCGAACTACAGCGGACCTGATTCGTTCGTCTATACCGTGAGCGACGGTCTCCTGACCTCGTCTGCGCTCGTGACCATCGACGTCCGCTTCGGGAACGTGCCCCCCGCTGCGAACAACGATTTCTACAGCGTCAATGAAGACTCCACGCTGGTGGTCGCGGCGGCAGTCGGGGTTCTGCAGAATGACACCGACTTCGATCACGACGCGCTCACGGCCGTTCTCGTGACACAGCCAGCGCACGGTGTCCTCTCGCTGAGCGCCAGCGGCGCGTTCACCTACGCGCCCAATCCGAACTACGCGGGTCCGGATATCTTCACGTATCGCGCCTCCGACGGTCAGTTGAACAGCGAGCCGGCGATCGTGCAGATCGATGTGCGCCAGGTCAACGACGCACCCATCACGGAAGCGGATGCGTATACGGCGGTGCTGAACCAGCCATTGCACGTTGTCGCGCCCGGGGTGCTGTCCAACGACCATGATGTTGAAGTGGAAGACATCATCCCGATGCACGCGCAGCTCGTATCGGGACCGGCTAACGGCACGCTGACGTTCAACAGTGACGGTTCATTCGACTACACGCCGAAGCCGGACTACCTGGGCGTGGATCGGTTCACCTACGCAGCCGTTGACCATTTCAACGCGGCGGGTAATACCGTGACGGTCTCGATCACGGTCGCGCTCAAAGCGGTCTCGCAGGCGGTAAACAGCGGTGGCACGGTGAGCACGGGAGGTAACGTGACACCGCAGGATCCATTGGCGAGCGCTGTGACGACGCCAACGTCGGCTACGATCAGCATCGCGCAAGGCGTGATCGCAGCGTCGCAACCGCCGACGGGGTACACGTTCCTGAATCAGCAGATCAGCATCGCGGTGCTGAACCCGGATGGAACGGAACTGACGGCATCACTCGCGTCGCCCATCAGGCTCGTGTTCAACGTCGATAGCTCACTGCTGTTGCCGGGTGAGAACGAGACCACCTTCCAGGTCTTCCGCAACGGCGTGCGGATACCCGACTGCCTCGGTCTGTCGACCATTCCGGCAGCGAACCTGGATCCGTGCGTCACCGCGCGGGAAGGCGGCGCCGCGCTCAACGGCGATATCCGGCTGACCGTGCTCACGTCGCACGCCAGCCAGTGGAACGTCGGCACCTCCAGCGTGATTGGCAATGCGCCGGTCGCGCAGAACGATGGCATCTACCAGATCGACGCCCAGACGCCGCTGACCGTCGGGGCCGCGGGCGTGCTTGGCAACGACTACGGCCGCAGCGGCCTCAAGGCCGTGTTGTCCGCCGGGTCTGCGGTGAATGGAAGCGTGAACCTTGCCGATAGCGGCGCGTTCACCTTTACGCCGGCGCCGAACGCATGCGGTGCTGCCTCGTTCAAGTACAGGGCAACGGACGGGACGAACAGCAGCAACGAAGCGACCGTGTCGCTGTTCATCGGTTGCACGGTTCCTGAGCTGAGGGTTGGCGACGCGACGATTGCCGAGGGCAACAGCGGCGCGAGCAATATGACGTTCACGGTGACGCTGTCGGCGGTGAGCGGAAAGACCGTGACTGTAAACTTCGCTACCGCCAACGGTTCAGCGCTGGCGCCATCCGATTATACGGCCCAGTCCGGCACGCTCACGTTCGCACCGGGCACCGCGACGCAAACGATTAGCGTGCCGGTGATCGGTAACACGGTTGACACGCCGAACAAGACGTTCACCGTGAACCTTTCGGGTGCCGTCAACGCGACTATCTCCGACGCGCAGGCTCTCGGAACGATCGTCGACGACGACACTTCGCTCGTCAGCTATACGACGACAGCGGATTTCAGCGCCGGGACGCTGGATGCCGGCACATATTTGTCGGAGACGGGCAATGGTGAAGTGATGCTGAAACCAGACCCCGCGACCGAATTCTCGGGCACGACGCTCCCGACCGGCTGGGTGTCGAGCGTTGTCGCTACGAAGGGCTCGTACGTCGTGAGCGATGGCACCATCAAGTTGCAGGGCGTACGGATCCAGTCGACACTGCCATTCGTTGGCGTTGGACACTCGATCGAGTTCGCAGCGACCTTTGACGGGCAGCCGGACGAGTTCGTGGGGCTGCTGCTGGCGCAGTTCAACGCCAAGCTGGTGGGCACCACGGTCAGCCTCTATGCGCGGACGACCAACGCGCCGAAGATCATCGAGACGCTGATTCCGGGCAACTGGTTTGGGGTGCCGCACCGCTTCCGGATCGACTGGACCTCGGCCGGCGTCACGTATTGGATCGATGGCGCCAAGGTGGCGTTCCACAACGTGGTTTACGCGTCGGGCATCAGGATGACGATGGTCGGCAACGATGTGTCCAAGGCGGGCGGCGTGCTGACCATCGACTACATGCGTGCGACGCCGTATGCGGCCTCCGCCGTCTACACTTCGAACGTATTCGACGCGGGCGCGCCGGTCAGCTGGCTGACGATGTCCTGGAGCGCCGAACAGCCGGTCGGCACCGACATCGTCGTCAGCTATCGGACCGGGAACAGCCCGACGCCTGACGCGACGTGGACGAATTTTGTAACCGTGCCGGCATCCGGCGCGCCGCTCGCGGGAGCTTCCCGCTACATCCAGTACCGGATCCAGGAATCGACGACGGACCTCCAACAGACGTCGGTGGTCAAGGACGTTGTGATTGGATTCAATCGGTAGGGCGTTAGTGGATCGTGAGCAGGAAGGCGCGCCACAGGCGCGTGAGGGGGTTCCGGGGGACGCAGTCCCGCGGACGGCTCGGACCAGCGGTCAGGAAGGCGCGCCACAGGCGCCCCGCCGGAGCGGAGCGGGGC
>JBKOZS010000210.1:0-32188 GCA_046726015.1 Acidobacteriota bacterium | reverse complement strand
GTCCTGAAGGGCACCTCGCTCTGGCTGCTGCTGCCGCAGATGGGGGCGTTGATTGCCTACGCGCTGATCATGCTCGGCATCGCCTCGCTGCGGCTCTCCAGGGAGGCCCGCTGACATGCGCCGCCTCTCGTGCCTGGTCTGGAAGGAGTTCCTCGAGCTGCGGCAGAACCCGCGCCTGTTCGGGATCGTGATCGTCGCGCCGATCATCCAGCTGACCATGCTCGGCTATGCGGCGACGACGGACGTCAAGGACGTGCCCATGGTGGTGGCTGACGGCGACCGGTCACCCGAAAGTCGTTCGCTCATCGCGCGTTTCGATGTATCGCGAAACTTCACGGTCGTCGACACCGTCGCCACCGTGAACGAAGTGGATCCGTATCTCCAGCGTGGCCGCGCGTGGATTGCCCTGTCCATTCCGCAGGGCTACGGCGACGCGATCCACGGCGGTCGTCCTGTGGCGCTGCAGGTGGTGGCCGATGGCAGTGATTCGAACTCGACAACGGTCGCGCTTGG
Source organism: Acidobacteriota bacterium (assembly GCA_046726015.1). Lineage (GTDB taxonomy): Bacteria > Acidobacteriota > Vicinamibacteria > Vicinamibacterales > 2-12-FULL-66-21 > QHWT01. The sequence continues at coordinate 31,675 of JBKOZS010000210.1, read as the reverse complement.
ATACGCGACTTCGCTCGTCGGCGGATACGCGGAAGAAATCGCGCACCCGTCAGCAGAGAGTGCACGCCGCTCGACGATCGATGCGCGCATCCGCATCTGGTTCAATCCGCAGCTCGAAAGCCGCTACTTCATGATTCCCGGCGTTCTCGCGCTGTTGCTGCTGCTCGTGACGGCGAACCTGGCGGCGATGGCCATCGTGCGGGAGAAGGAGCTTGGCACCCTGGAGCAACTGAACGTGACGCCACTCCGGCGCTGGGAGCTGATCGTCGGCAAGCTGCTGCCGTACGGCGTCATTGCGTTCATCGACGTATTCCTCGTCACTGCCGTTGCGGTCTTCTGGTTTGAGGTCCCGCTCCGGGGCAGCCTGACGCTGCTGCTGGCGATGAGCCTCCTCTACGTCCTCTGCACGCTGGCGCTCGGCCTGTTCATCTCGACGATTTCCGAGACGCAGCAGCAGGCGATGATGACGGCAACATTCTTCTTCCTCACGCCGATGATCTATCTCTCGGGCTTCATTTTCCCGATCGAGAACATGCCGCGCGTGATCCAGTACGCGACGTATTTGATCCCGCTCAGATACTTTCTCGTCATTGTCCGGGGGATCTTCCTCAAAGGAATTGGGCTGGAGTTGCTCTGGCCACAGGCGGCCGCTCTTGTTACCTGGGGCGGAATCGTCCTCGCGCTTGCGGTCGCACGCAGCCGAAAGCGAATCGTCTAGCGACGCAATTCGCTGTCACGCACGACCTCACGCAGAGGACGCGAAGCGCGCAGAGAACCTAACTGGTATACGTGTGACCGATCGCTCGCGAGTATTTGAGTAAAGTTAATGAAAGTGCTCTGCGGCCTCCGCGAGCTCCGCGTGAGATCGTCCGTGGACTGCGGCTGCGGGTCACTCGGCTCGTATCGCAGTAATGGGATCGATCCTGAGGGCGCGCAGCGTTGGCAGCAGCGTTCCTGCCACCGCCATCAGCAGTGTGAGACCGATTACCGCTCCGAACGTCGGCCCGTCGAGCGGTGAGACGCCGTTCAGGAGAGTCTGCAAAGACCGACCCGCAACGTAGGCGAGCGCCAGCCCGGGGACCAGGCCGGCTGCGACGAGCAGCGTGCCGTGCTTCATCACCATCGACAGGATGTCGCGCCGTCGGGCGCCCAGGGCGATTCGGACGCCGATCTCCGGCGTGCGTTGTGACACGGCAAACGACAGCACGCCGTGAATGCCAATGGCGGCAAGCAAGAAAGCGAGGAGCGCGAACCCGGCGAGCACGCGAACCTGCACCGCGCGCGATGCGGTTTCGGCATCGATGATGTCGACCATCGGACGCACGTCCGAGATCGGCTGCTGCGGATCTGCCGCACGAATGATGGCGCGCACCGACGGCACGAGCGGCGCGAGCGGCGTCGACGCGCGGAGCACCAGCGCGCTCGGTGAGTAGACAAGCAGCCACCCGTCGTCCACTTGACGATACGGCAAGTAGACCTGCGGTTCGCTGTCCCGTTCGAGGCCGCGGATGCGGACGTCGCCCACCACGCCCACGATTGTCCGGTCCTTGAACGCGAAGTTGAACTGCCGCCCGAGCGGGTCCTGTCCGGGCCAATGCCGTTTCACGAACGACTCGCTGACGACCGCGACGAACTGCGTGTTGATCGTGTCGGTGTCGCGCACGTCGCGTCCCGCGCGCAGCGGCACGTTCATCGTGCTGAAGAACCCGGGCGTCACGTAGCGCAGGCTGGCCGTGTCGTTGTCCGCCCGCTCGTTCTCGCTTCCACGAATGCCGACCGGCCAGATCCCGCCGCGACGCACCATCGGAAGGCCGGTGATGTATGCCGTGTTCGACACGCCCGGCAGCGCTCGAACCTGGCCGAGCACCTCACTGTAGAACTGCGTCCGCGTTGCCACTTCCCCGTATTTGATCCATGGGAGCTCAGTCATGACGGTCAGCACGCCCTCGGGTCGGAACCCTGGATCGGTCGCGCGGATGTTCCACAGCGCGCGCACCAGCAGACCGGTCACGATCAGCAGGACGACAGATGCACCGACCTCCGCAATCACGAGCGCGCCGCGCAACTGTTCTTTGCGGCCGCCCGTGGCGCGCGTTCCTTCGCGAAGCCCGCGCGCATCGGCATCCGCGCCGGTGCGCAGCATAGGGACCAGGCCGAACGTCAGCGCCGTCACAAACGTCAGCACTGCCGCGAACGCGAGGACGCGCAGGTCGATAGCCGGTGCCGCGGACGAGGGGAAGGCGGCTGGCACCATCCGCCACAGTATCGGTACGAGGACCACCGCGAGCACCACGCCGGTCGTCCCTCCCAGCGTCGCGAGGACGATGCTTTCGGTTGCGAGCTGACGAATGAGGCGCTCGCGCCCCGCACCCATCGCCGCGCGCACCGCCAGTTCCTGCCGCCGGCCAAGCGCACGCGCGAGCAGCAGATTCGCGAGATTCGCGCAGACGATCAACAGCACGCACAGGGCCGCGCCACTCAGCGCGAGCACGGTGACCCTGGACTGACGCGACAGCTCTTCGCGGAAACTGTTCACCGTTGCGCCAATGTTTTCGTTTTCTTTTGGATACTGCCGTTGCGACCGCGCGGCCAGGAGCGTCATCTCGGTTCGCGCGGACTCCAGCGTCGCGCCGGGTTTCAGCCGGCCGATCGCGTAGAGATGATTGTTATTGCGGTCGGCGAAGAGGCCGGGCGACCACTCGAGCGGTTCCCAGTATTCCGCGGTGCGCGACGGGAAGCTGAAGTCGCGCGGCATCACGCCAATGATCGTGTAGGGACGGTCGCTCAGGAGGACCTTCCGACCGACGACGCCAGGATCTGCGGCAAACAGCGTGCGCCACAGCGGGTCGCTCAAAATCAGCGTTCTCGGCGCCCCCTCGTTGTCTTCTCCTTCGTTGAAGATCCTGCCGAGAGCGGCGTGCACGCCGAGTGTGGGAAACAGGTCGGCGCTGACCGCGGCGCCAACGAGCCGCTCGGGCTCTCCCGCGCCAACGAGATTCGCGGATGCCGTCGTATAGACGCCCATGCGCTCGAACGAGGTCGCGGCCTGCTTCCAGTCGCGATAGTTCGCCGGCGAGAGTTCCAGGCGTGGATATCCGGGTGCGCGCTCCGAGACCGTGACGAGGCGATCCACGTCATGTAGGGGCAGTGGGCGGAAGAGCACGAAATCCGTGATCGAGAACGCGGCGGTATTGGCACCGACTCCAAGTGCAACGATCACGATCGCCGTGAGTGCAAACACGGGCGACCGTCGCAGCGTGCGTGCGGTGTATCGCACGTCCTGCGTCAGGATGTCCCACTGCATGGCCGCGGCATTCATGACAATGTCCAGGAAGGTCTCGATCCAGATCGCACCGCGCGCCAGCGCGCCGTCCGCGTTACGGAGGCGCTGCCGGAAGATGGCCGCCATCTCGGGACCATATTCATCGCGGAACGATGCAGGGTACAGGCACAGCAGGGCCTGATACAGGCGCATTACGCTTTCTCCGGGGCGAGCCCTTGCTCGCGTGCGATCTCGAGCATCTGTGCCAGGCGACGTGATTCTGCTTTCGCGACCGCGGTGCCAAAGGGGGTGATGCGATAGTAGCGCCGCCGTTCATCATCGGCCTGCGCGGCTGCCCGCCCGCTGACTTCCTTGATCAGCCCCTGGTCGAGCATGCGCTGGATGGATCGATAGAGCGTACCCGCGCTGAGTCGAAGCTCGCCGCCGGTGCGCGCCTCGACGTCCTGCATGATGGCGTAGCCATGCCGATCGTCGTTGGCAACCGAGGCGAGGATGTGAAAAGTCGCCGGCGGAAGCGGCAGCAGGGCCGCGGCACGAATAGTCACAGAATGAGTATAGCCACTGTGGCTATAGATGTCGAGCGCTCGGTGCCAAGTGCTAGGTGCCAGGTGCTCGGTGCTCGGTGCTCGGTGCTAGGTGCGAGGTGCGAGGTGGGCGGGGCGTCGGACCGGGGTTCTGAAGCCCCCGAGCCCGACGCCTGAAGCGTGACGCCTACTTGCGTTCGATTCGTGTGGCGTTCACCGAGCCGTTGGCCTGGCGGGTTCCTTTGACCTCCACCTTGTCGCCGCTCTCGAGCGCCGAGCACGAGACGTCCTTGAATTCCGTGGACGCGCTCGCAACGATCCTGAAGCCGTTGACGCTGAAGCTGATTGCGGGGCAGGTTCCCGTCAGGCCGCCCAGCGAGCCCTCGAGCTCGAACTCGCCACCTTCTTCGTCGTCGTTGATTTCGATCTTCCGCGCGTCCAGTGAGCCGTCGCCCTGGCGTGTGCCCACAACGTGCAGCTTCTGCCCCGTCTTCAGCGCATCGAGCGTCTGGACGTCTCCCTTTCGCTTGACTTCGGTCGTGCTCGACGTGCGCACTGTAGTGGAGTCAACGGTCAGCACCAGGTTCGGCTTCGATCCGGAAATGCTCTTCAGCGTTCCGTGAATCGACGCGGACGAATCTTCATCATCATCGTCGTCATCGTCGTTGTCGTTGATGTGGATCCGCGTGGCGAAGATGAAGTCGTCACGCTGTTCCCCCTTGACCTCCACGCGAACCCCGTCCTTGAGATCGGCAAACGAGTCGGGCGAGTTTCCGTCACCGAAGAACTCGGTCGTGCTGTCTCCGCGGATGACGCGGCTGCCAATCTTGAACTGAAACGCCGACGCAGCGCCGGTAACGGTATCAACGACACCGTTGACTTCAACCTTGATTGCCGTGTTCGTGTTCTGCAGCCGGACCGAGGTGGCAATGAACATGTCGCCCGACATCCGCCCCTTGACGTGCACGCGCATACCGATGCGGAGGTCCGAGAACGCCCGCGTGACACCTCCGTCGCTGAACTGCGTCGACCCGTCGGTCGTGACGGTCCGCCCGGCCGCCTTGAACGTCAGCGCCGGCATCGTGGGGGGCAGCGACTCGACGCGTCCCTCCAGCTCCGCTTCGCCGGCGCCGCTTCTCACATCACTGTCCACGTTGGCGCTGTTTCCTGAGACGGTGACGACCACGTCGACGGTCTGCGCGGCCTGCACGGGATTCAGCGAGACCGTTGCGTCGACGCCGCCACCGCTGATGCGCAGCTGCACGTTCCCCGGAGGAACGTTGGCCAGCATGAACCGGCCGGCGGCATCAACGCCCGAAGTGATCGACGTGCCCACGACCGTTACCATCACGCCGGAGAGCGCTGCGCCAGTCGACGCTGCCGTCAGTGCGCTCGCGCCGCCACCTTGCACGGTGCCGCTGATCGTTGCCGCATTCGCCGATGACGAATTGGAAGTCGATGGGGACGTAGGAGAGCCGCTGCGGCCCCCGCACGCCGCAGAGAGCGCTGCAAGACAGATCAAGAAGCCAAACCATCTACGCATGATGGGAATCCTCCGCGGCCTGTGAGTGGCCGGCCGACGATGAGGCAACCGCGATGCCGCGGTCGTGCGGCCGGACCCGCCCGATAACGTATTGAAGAATGAGCGCTTGTTGGTGCCGAACAGGGTTGTATAGGTCGTGACGACTCTCGCTGATGACGACATGGAGACCGGGATCACACGGTTGTGCGACAGGTGCAAAAGCAGCGAGGTTCGGGGCCCCCTGCCTCGGGCCCCGAACCCCCTCTCGGCCCCCGCCCACCGCTCGGGAGCCGGACCACACGTCGCCAGGATGGAGGCGAGCAATCGAACGGCACGGCGGCAACGCCAGTGCCGGATATGCGCCAGACGGTGAAGTGTTGCAACATATTGATCAGCTGAAAGTTATGGATGTGGTGGGGACTTCGAGCGGCTCGCAACTCCGCCTCGAATCACGACATGAACCCCGGAATTACACGGTAATGCAGTAACTTCGACGGACGATGCGCGTCTTGCTCGTCGAAGACGATCCGACCATCGCCGAATTCGTCATCAAGGGGCTGCGTGAAGCAGGCTTCGCCGTGGACCATGCCGCCGACGGGGTCACGGCGCTCGAACGCGCGATTGCGGAACCCTACGATGCAGCGGTTGTCGACGTCATGCTCCCGCGCATGGACGGCCTGTCGCTGATTGACGCCTTGCGGGCGCGTGGCGTGCGCCTTCCCGTCCTGATCCTGAGCGCCAGGCGTTCTGTTGATGACCGCGTGCGCGGCCTGCAGGCTGGCGGAGACGACTACCTCACCAAACCGTTCGCGTTCGCGGAGCTTCTCGCGCGCATCCAGGCGCTGATCCGACGGTCGACCGGGGCGTCGGAGCCGACGCGCCTTGCCGTCGCCGACCTGACGCTGGATCTGCTGACGCGCAAAGTGCAGCGCGGATCCACGACCATCGACCTGCGTCCGCGCGAGTTCTCACTCCTGGAGTACGTGATGCGCAATGCCGGCAAGGTGCTTTCGAAAACCATGATCCTTTCGCACGTCTGGGGCTACAACTTCGATCCCAGCACCAACGTCGTCGATGTGCTCGTGTCGCGGCTTCGGGACAAAATCGATCGGCCGTTCGAAAAGAAACTGCTGCACACCGTGCGCGGCGTCGGCTACGTGTTAAGAGATTAGAGTGCGCGGGACGCTCGGGCTTCGCCTGTCAGTCTGGTATGCAATCGTGTTCGTAGCGAGCACCGCGGCGCTCGCGTGGATTACGTACTGGCTGCTGGCCTCGTCGCTCGCGCGGCGCGATCACGACATCATCACCGCAACGCTGCGCGAGTATGCGTTGCGGTACGAGTCGGGCGGGCTCTTCGCCCTGCAGCGCGCCGTCGAGGTGGAGCAACGGACGGGAAGCCGCGAGCGCCTGTTCGTGCGCGTGCTCGGGCGCGACGCTGACGCGCTCTTCGTCAGCATGCCCCCGGGGTGGTCGGACTTCGACATCGATCAACTGAGCGCGGGCGACCAGGGTGTCGAACGGGCGCCGGCGCGCTCCCGGAACGCGGTGCTCGAGGTCGCGTCCGCGCGGTTGCGCGATGGCACCATCCTCCAGGTCGGGAAGAGCAACGAGATCAGGCAGGCGCTCCTCGCCCAATTCAGGGCGGTCGTGAGCTGGGTGTCAGTGCTGGTGACGATCGTGGGCGTCGGCGGCGGGCTGCTGATCACGCGGTCCACGCTGCAACCGATCAACGAGTTGATTCACGTCGCGCGGGAAATCATCCGCACCGGGCGCACTGATGCGCGCGTGCCGTCGCGCGGGCCCACCGGTGATACCGTCGACGAGCTGGTCACGCTCGTCAATGCGATGCTCGATCGGATCACCGGCTTGATCGGGGCGATGGGGGAGTCGCTGGATAACGTCGCACACGATCTGCGGACGCCGATGGCGCGGCTGCGTGGGACGGCGGAGCGCGCGCTGCAGTCCGGCGACGCCGTGGCATATCGCGAGGCGCTCGCCGACTGTCTCGAAGAATGTGACCGCATGCTATCGATGCTGAACACCTTGATGGATATCTCGGAGGCGGAGACCGGTGTGCTCCGCCTCGAACGCGGGGCTGTCGACCTGCGCGCCCTCATCGATGAAGTCGTGGAACTGTATGAAGACGTTGCCGAGATGAAGGGCGTCAAGGTGTCGTTCGAACCGGGCGAACCGATCGTCGTCAACGGCGCGCGCGATCGTCTGCGGCAGGTGTTCGCCAACCTGCTCGACAACGCGATCAAGTACACCGGCAGGGGAGGCGAGGTGCGGATCGCCGCGTCGAAAGATGGCAGCGAGGCCGTTGTCACCGTTACCGATACCGGATCCGGCATCTCGCCGCACGATCTCCCGCGCATCTGGGATCGGCTGTATCGCGCCGATCCCAGCCGCACCGAGCGCGGGCTTGGTCTCGGTCTGAGCCTGGTCAAGGCTTACGTGCAGGCGCACGGCGGGAGGGTCGAGGCGAAAAGCGAGCCCGGCCAGGGATCCACGTTCGCAGTGCGTCTCCCAGCTGCAGCAGACGTGGCATCAACTTGATGATCGGCCGGTGGGGACTAGGCGTCCTTGAGGTTTTCGACCGGATCGAGCCGGGAAGCCCGGACAGCAGGAATGGCGCTCGCCAGCGACATCGCGAGGAGAAACAGCGTCGCGGCTCCGCCGAACGCCAGGCCATCGATGCCCTTGATGCCGTGGTACTCCGACTGAATGATGCGGCTGATGGCAACCGCCGCGCTGCCACCTACGATCAGCCCGATGATCGCCACACGCATCGATTGGGCGAGCACCATTCCCAGGATCTCTCGAGGTCTCGCGCCGACCGCGATGCGAATCGCGAGTTCACGCGCTCTCAGGTTCACCACGTAAGACGACACGCCGTAAAGGCCCGCCGTGGCGAGCAGCAGTCCAATCACACCAAGAAACCCGGCCGCTCGCGCGAGCCACATCTGCGTTGCGTAGGAGCGCTCGTTCAGATCTTCGAGTGAACCAACTTCAAGGACTGGCACACGTGGTGCGAACTCACTCACGACTTGTCGGAGCGGTTGCGCGACCGTTGTTGCAGGCGGCCGCGTGCGAACGTAGAGGGCAAGGGCGGGCTCCGGTTCGATCGGCGATGGCAGGTACACTTTCGGCGCAGGCGGTCCGTCCGGTTCCAACCTCGGTTCGCGTGCAGGCTCGATCACCCCGACGATGCGTACGTCGATTGCCGACGCAAGGTCGCGGTCCCGAGGCGCAACTCGAAGGATGCTGCCCACCGCCGGCGCGGCCATTTCCTGTGCGAATGTCTGATTGACGAGCGCAACCTGCGGGCGTGACTGTCGATCGCGTTCGGTGAAGCTGCGGCCCTCGAGAATGCGGAGACCCACGGCCTCGAAGAGTTCACCTCCCGCGTATCCGCCAATGGTGACGTGTCCATCATTCGGCGTATCGCTCGGACGCCAGACGACGAGCGATGCCGGGGCCGTGCCCTGTCCGAACGTCCACACAGCCGTGTGGCGTGCAATGCCGGCTGCTTCCACGCCAGGAATCCTTGACGCACGCGCGACAAGATCGCGGTAGAAATTCTCCGTGTCGGTCGTCGATAGCTCGAGCGGCTGCAGATCGAATCGCGCAACCAGGAGGCGGTCGGCAGGCGTGCCACCGGAGACCGCTTGCGAGCGTACCGTTGCCACGAGTTGCCACGCTGTTGCGAGCAGGCCAAGTGACAACGCGACCTGCGCGACGACGAGGAGACGCCGCATCCGCGATTGCCGTGGCACGGCGTCATTGCGCGCGCCTCCTGATCCGAGCGTCGTTGATGGCTGCTGGCCGCTGATCCGAATTGCCGGTGCCAACCCGAACGCGACCGTCGTCCCGGCACCCGTAAGGATCGTCAGGGCAAGCACGATTCGATCGAATGGGATTGGAGCATTCAGCGGGCTGCTGGCCAGTTGGAGGCCGGACCAGGCGATCGGCACCGCAACGGCGGTCGCGACAGCAGCAAGGATTGCACTCTCGACGAGCAGTTGACGCATGATCCGCCCGCGCCCCGCGCCAATCGCCAATCGAATGGCAACCTCGCGTTGCCGTTGTGACCCGCGCGCCAGCATCAAGTTTGCTGCGTTCACACACGCGATCGCGAGAACCAGGATGGGGATGGGCATCACGACAATTACGCCGAAGTGCCAGCTTTCGGGATTCACCCGCCACACTCGACGCACTTCGGCCATCGCGCCTTCTGAAGCGTGACCTCGTGATGCGGCAAGCCGCACCGCTACGACGTCGGCTTCGGCCTGCAACTCGCGCACATCGACGCCGTCCCTGAGACGTCCAACGAAGTAGAGGTCGCGTTCCTGGCGGCGCTGCTCGGCCGTGGAGAGCGGCAACACGCGATCCGCCAGCCATATTGGAAGCCACACATCGGGTGGACGGCCTCCGGGCCTGACGCGATCGGTGCCAATGAAGAGCGCGGGCGCCACGCCAACGATCTCAACGAATTGATCCGCGACACGAATCGACCGGCCGATCACAGACGGGTCGGCGGCGAACTCCCGGGTCCACACGTTGTAAGCGATCACCGCAACCGCGGCGTTTGCTGCCGCGTCGGTCGCGTTGAATACGCGGCCCACGGCCGGGTGCACACCCAGCACGTCGAAATAGTTGGCGGACGTCAACGCACCGCGCATCGCCCGCGCCTCTGGCAACGCAACGGCCAGCTCTCCCTGCGTCTGGCCGGCCAACTCCTGCAATCCCGTGAGCGCTTCGCGAAGGGCCTCGAAATCCGTGGGCGACGACATCCGGATCCTGCAGTCTGGCCGGCCGCAGTTTCGGCTGACAGACACGCGAACGAGTTGTTCTTGTTCAGTGATCCCGGGGAACGGCAGGATAAGAAATGCGTTCAACAGGGCAAGCGCGGCAATCGTGACCGCCATGCCGATCGCAAGACTTCCCACGACCCAGATCGCGTGGGCGTGCGAAGACCTGAGGGCGCGCCAGGCATAGCGTAAGTCCTGCGCCAACGAATCTCTCAAGAGTGCTCCTGAACGGCGGATCTAAAGACCCGCCCTACATTCAGACGGACCTCGGCAGATCGCGCCTCGCCGCGCATCTCACATCGCGCCTCGAACATTACACGCTTGTAATGTTCCGGTAAGCGCGCAGCAAGGTTCCGGATCGTCAAAACATTCAGAGGTAACAACCAGCAACCATGCAAACCACGTTTCTGCAAAAGAGTACTCTTGCTGCCATTGCGCTCGCCACGGTCGGGATCGCGGCCTGGAAGGCTCCCGAGCGCACGGTCAGCGCCGCACCGACGAGTGTGGCCGCGCCGGCCGGATCGGTGGCCGCTCTGTCAGTCGCGCCAGTCATATCCTACGCTCCCGTCGTCGATCGCGTCATGCCCGCGGTCGTGACCGTCCGTGTGGAAAAGCGGATGTCGGCGACGCCAACCGATGGCCAGATTCCTGATGACGATCTGTTTCGCAGGTTCTTCGGCCCGAACATGCCGCAGATGCCGCGCCGGCGGCAGCCCCGTGGCGTGCAGCGCGGACTCGGGTCCGGCGTCATCGTCACCCAGGACGGCTACATCCTGACCAACAACCACGTCGTCGACGATGCGGACGAGGTGAGGGTGGAACTCCCTGACCGTCGGACGTTCACGGCGAAAGTCGTGGGCACCGATCCGGCAAGCGATCTTGCCGTGTTGAAGATCAACGCGAGCAGCCTGCCGACGCTGGCGCTCGGCGATTCCGACGCCGTGAAAGTTGGCGACGTCGTGCTCGCGGTCGGTAACCCCCTCGGCGTGGGCGAAACCGTCACGTCGGGCATCATCAGCGCCAAGGGACGCACGACGGACCGCGGCGACAGCTACCAGGACTTCCTGCAGACGGACGCGCCGATCAATCACGGCAACTCGGGTGGGGCGCTCGTGAGCGCCAGTGGCGAGCTGATCGGGATCAACTCGCAGATCCTCTCGCCGTCCGATGGCAACATCGGCCTGGGCTTCGCGATCCCGTCGAACATGGCGCGGAACGTGATGGACCAGCTGATCAAGCACGGCACGGTCCGGCGCGCGAAGCTGGGCGTCACCGTGCAGAGCGTCACTGCTGATCTCGCGGCGAGCCTCGGGCTGCCCTCCGCCAGGGGCGCGCTCGTGAGCAACGTCGAGGACGGCAGCCCTGCGGCCCAGGCGGGTCTCAAGCAGGGTGACGTCATCACGGAGTACAACGGCAAGCCCGTGTCCGATAGCAATCAACTGCGGAACGACGTGGCGAGCTCGACACCGGGATCCAGCGTTTCCATGAAGGTGTACCGCGATGGGCGCACCGACACGGTACAGGCGAAGCTCGGCGAGCTCGCGGCAAAGCGCGACAAGTCGGACTCCCCGTCGGACGACCGTGGTGAAGGCACGTTCGGCATGAGCGTTCAGCCGCTCACCCCGGATCTCGCGGAGCGCGCCGGCGTGCCTCGTGGCACGCACGGTGTGCTGGTGACCGACCTCGATCCTTACGGGATTGCCGCGGACAGCGGAATCCAGGAAGGAGACGTGATAGAGAAGGTCGATGGAAAGACCGTGAAGACGGCCGCGGAACTGAAGTCGGCGCTCGATCGCCAGGATGGCAAGCCCTCGCTTGTCGTCGTCAATCGCAGGGGCACGGACATCTTCGTGACCCTGCGCGCTGAGTAGGGCTTCGGGCTTCAGGCCTCAGCTTCAGGCAAGAACGAAAGGAGTCGAAGGTTTACTTCGACTCCTCTTTTTATATACGGCGGTCCGTCATTGTGAACTGGTTGGCCGTGCTCCATCCAGGGCCTGGTAGACCAGCGTTTGAAACTTCTCGCGGATGTCGGTGGTGTTCGGCATCAACTGAATCATGAGGACGATCACCAGGTGCTCGTCGGGATCAACGCGATAGACACTCCCGTACGCTCCTCCCCAGCCGAAGCCCCCAACCGAGTTCATGCCGCTTGCGCCGTAGCGTTCGGTAGTTTCGAAACCAAGACCAAACCCCAGGCCGGGCGTCGGCAGGAACGTCCCGATCTGATTGGTCGTCATCAAGGCGACGCTCCGCGGCGAGAGGATTCGGACGCCGTCCAGCGTGCCGCCAAGCCGGATCATCTCGAGGAACCGCGCGTAATCGCGTGCCGTCGAGAGCAGGCCTGCGCCTCCGGAGAAGCTGCGGCGCGGACCCTCGATGTAGTGCCCCTGTCCGCGTGCGCCGTCCGGTGCGCGCACGATCGTGCCGTCAGGCACGCTCGAGTACACGGCTGACAGGCGATCGCGCTGCTCGGCCGGCAGGAAGAATCGCGTGTCCTTGAGGCCGAGCGGTCCCGCGATTTTCGACTCGATGTACTTGTCGAGCGGCATGCGCGACGCGCGTTCGACGACGCAGCCGAGGATGTCGGTGTTGTAGCCGTACACCCATTTCTCGCCGGGTTGAGCGACGAACGGCAGCGTTCCCAATCGTTCCATCGTGTCGCAGATCGGCTCGTCCTTGTCCGCGGTGTACCACCCGTACCCGGCGGCGGGCCCCAGCCCCTTGGCTTCGTACAGTGATGCGACCAGCGTGTCGGTCCCGTACGAAATACCCGCTGTGTGGGTGAGCAGATCGCGAATCGTGATCGCGCGCGTTGCCGGCATCGTGGTCATGCCGCTGTCTCCCTTGATCGCAACCGTGGTCTTCGCGAACGAGGGGATGAACTGGCCGACGGGATTCCCGAGCGAGACGAGGCCTTCCTCGACGAGCTGCAGGATCGCGACGCTCGTCAGGGCCTTCGACTGCGACGCAATGCGGAAAATCGTATCCGTCGTCATCTTGCGCGCCAGTTCCTTGTCGCTCCATCCGACTGCCCGCTCGTATACCGGCCGGCCATCGCGCAGCACGAGACCAACCGCGCCAGCCATGCGGTTCTCGTCGACGTACCGCTGCAGGACGGTATCGATGCGCGTGAGACGTTCGGCGGAGAAACCATTGCTCTTCGCAACGGGTTGCGGCCGTGCGGCTGGAGCGGCGCTTCGCTGTTGGGCGGAGACGAAAACGGTGAGGACGACGAGGACGAGGAGTGGAGCAGTTCTCGCGGCTGTTTTCATGCGCCGCATTTTATCCCTGACCCCCTCATACGCGATGTCGAGAGCGTTCGATCGGCTTCTCAGAAGAGCACGCCGGCACTCACACCGGCGCGGACCACGACAGGACCCGAAGCACACTTGTAGCCGCGCACCTGCGGCACCACATTTACGCGGGACGCCACCCGGGTCGGCAGGTCGAAACCAAAAATAGGACCCGTCCGATAAAGTGTCGTCGTGGAGTCGCTCGGTAGCACAGTAGGTGAGGGGGCCGGGACGATCACCGAAAGACTATGAGTCCGCTCCTGCACGATTACCATGCCGAAGAGAGCCGAGGCGTTGACTCGGCGTGTCGACCCGGTCGTATAACCGCCGAGTATGGCGACATCGCGCGATCGGAAATCAATTGACCGTTCCGAGTTGAAGCGCGGGGGCGGAACCGGGGGCAGTAGTCGCGCGGGTTCGAAGTCCTTGTGCAGCGTTCCGGAGCCGCTTACTTCAAGTTGCAAGACCGCATGGCGTGCCAGCACCCCTCCTGCCGTAATCACCCACGCGCCTTTCGTCCCGCTCGGGTTTTCGTCGAGTACGACTGGAGACTGGGACTCGAAATGGGGAAACTGAGTGGTTTGGACGGCGGCCCCACCGAGCACGAATACGTTCTGCGCTGCGGCTGTCCAAGGTAGCAACACAGTGATCAATGCGACAAACGCACGCGATGCTGTCACTGGCACGGCGCAATCCTTTCAGGATTCTGTTGCTGATTGATCGATGACCGGCGGATAGTCTACCCGCTCGATCCGTACTTCGCGACCAGCCGGCGGATGGTGTTGATGTTACGGAGAGTGGTGGGCGCACGAATGGCCTTATCCATCGTCGTACCGGCAAACGCCGACCGGGCGAAGCCAACCGCGGAAATCCAGTAGAACTCCCGCCCGTGGACGTGGAACCCTTCGTCCTTTGTCCTCAGCGCCATCAACTTCTTCGCGTCCGCGGCCGGTGGAGCCTCTGGCAGGAAGCCCACGTAGACAGTCGAGCGATCGACGTCGAACTCGGACGGCTTGAACGGTTTGTAGTCAGCGATCGCCCGCAGCTCGGCGAGCGATCGCACGAACGTGTCGACGGGATACCCGAGACGCTTCGTCAGGTGCGCTTCGATCTTCTCTTCGAGCACGCGATCGGGTTTCGCCGCGGATTCGAAGACGACGTTGCCGCTCGCGATGAACGTTTCCACGCCATCGAATCCCATCGATTCGAACAGCTTCCGCAGGTCAGCCATCTTGACGACATGGCCGCCGACGTTGACCGCCCTGAGGAAGGCCACGTACCGAGTCATGCGGCAATGCTAAATGCAAAATGCCAAATGCCGAAACGGGAACGCCGTTGTCACGGCATCAGGCATTCGGCATTCGTCGTTCGGCATTCGTCGTTCGTCATTCGTCATTCGTCATTGACGCCCAATCACTCGTATCGCAGCGCGACGATGGGGTCCACGCGGCTTGCGCGCCGCGCCGGGAGCCAGACGGCGAACAACGCGACCAGCGCCAGCAGTGCCGGCACTCCCGCGAACACGATCGGATCTCGCGCCGTGACGCCGAACAGGAACGCGGTGATCAGCCGCGCCAGCGCAAACGACGCGGCCACCCCGATGATGACCCCGACAATGGCGAGCAGCATTCCCTGGCGAATGACCATGTTCTTGACTTCCGAGACCTGCGCGCCGAGCGCGAGACGGATGCCGATTTCCTGCGTGCGCTGCTCGACCGAGTACGCCATCAGGCCATAGATGCCGATCGCGGCCAGCAGCAGCGCGCATCCGCCGAACACCGACATGACCCACATATTGAATCGCTGCCGGGAAATCGACACGTCCACAATCTCGTCCATCGTCGTGACGTTGGAAACCGGTAAGCCCGTCGACTGGCGCAGTTGTTCCTGAATGGCGTTGCTGAGCCCCTGCGGCGGAACCTGCGTGCGCACGATCCATGAAATCGGCGTGAGGCTCACATTGAGCGCGTTCGCCAGGTCGGGCACCTGCGCCTGCGGGATGAACATCTGCGGGGTTGGCTCGCTGTCCAGACCGTTGCTCTTGATGTCGGCGACGATCCCGACGATCTGCCGTTCGCCTTCCGCCGCGAACTCGCGCATGACCCCTTTGCCGATCACGAGCCGGTCGTTCAGCGGATCCGCCTTCGGCCAGTACTGCTTCGCCATGGCTTCGTTGATCAGGACGACCGGCGTAGCCGCCGCCGTATCGCGCTCGTTGAACGTGCGGCCACGCTTCACCGGGATCTTGAAGACCTCGAAATAGCCCGGCGAAATCGTCATCCATCCGCCGCCGCCATGGTACGGTCCCTGGGCATCAGCGGGCAGTGGCCGTCCGACGATCCTGAACGGCAGGCCATAGCCGCCCTGCAGGGGCACGCAGCACGTGGCGCTGGCCTCGACGACGCCGGGAATTGATTTCAGCTTCTCCACGCCATTGCGCACGACCTGTTCGACCGCCTCGGACTTCTCGTATTGCGCTCCTTTCAACGACATCTTCAGGGTCAGCACGTTGTGCGTATCGAAGCCGGGATCGACGCGGCCGAGCGCGACGGCAGTTCGAATCAGCAGCGCCGATCCGATCAACAGCACCAGCGCCAGCGCCACTTCCACCACCACGAGGACGGAGCGCATTTTGTTCTGGCGGAAGCCGGTCCCCGATCGCCCGCTGCTCTCCTTGAGCGTCGTCGTCAAGTCCGTCTTGGAGCTTTGAAGCGCGGGAATGAGGCCGAAGATGATGCCCGTCGCCAGCGAGATCAGCAAGGTGAACGCGACGACGCGCCAATCGAGGCCGACAAACGCACCATCCTCGCCAACGCGCGGCAGGCCGGCGGTGTTGATCTTCAACAGGCCGCGAATGCCCACCCACCCCAGGACGAGCCCGAGAACGCCGCCGGTCAGTGACAGGACGACGCTTTCGGTGAGCAGCTGACGGATGATCCGCCCCCGCGAACCGCCAATCGCCGCACGCACGGCAATTTCACGCCGCCGTCCCGTCGCGCGGACCAGCAACAGGTTCGCCACGTTGGCGCACGCAATCAGCAGCACGAAGCTGACGGCGCCGAGATAGACGAGCAGCGACTGCTTCACGTCGCCGCGGACGAGAACGTCGCGGATCGGCTCGACGCCGAAAGAGTTCTGAGGGCCGATCGCATTCGGAAACTTCGCGCGAAAGTCTTTCGCGGACGCCTGCATGCGCGCCTTTGCCTGCTGTAACGTCACACCCGGTTTCAACCGGCCCATCGATTGAAAATAATGTCCCTGGTCCGTCGTGTTGGGATCGAACTGGAACAGCACCCAGAGTTGCGGGGACGGTCCGAACTCCCGGAAATCGAAGTTGTTCAGCACGCCGACAATCGTGTACGGCTCACCGCCGAGAGAAATCGTCCTGCCGCAGATCTCGGGGTCCGCGTTGAACCGGGTTTCCCACAGCCGCCGGCTGATGACCGTCACGCGCGGTCCGCCCGGTCGATCTTCGTCGGCCGTGAACGGCCGGCCGAGCATGAACGGCGCGCCGACCAGTTTGAAAAAGTCCGCGGTCACGCGCCCGGACCTCAGCTGCTCGGGAAAGCTGCCGCCGGTGTAATTCATGACGCCGGTGTTGAACGACGACACGTCCTGGACGATGTCGGTCTGTTGCCGGTAGTGTGCGAACTTCGCAGGTGAGGCCGCGGGGCCGGAACCGCGCGGCGAGGTGTTCATGAACACGACCACGCGATCCGGATCGGGCACCGCCACCGGCTTCAACAGCACCGCGTTGACCACCGAAAAAATCGCGGTGTTTGCGCCGATGCCCAGCGTCAGCGCCGCGACCGCGGCGAGCGTGAACGCGGGGCTCTGAATGAACATGCGAAGAGAGTGGCGGAAATCTTTCAGGAACGCTTCAAACATGGTTTTTTGACTCTGCGTTGTCCGATTGCGGGCAGTCCGGTGACCGAAGCCGGACAGTGTCTGCGCCGGGCGAATCGAATCGTTAGACGGGCGATTCGTGGTTTCTGTTGTGTTCTATGGGCGAAAGAACGCACGGATGATGGCCATCCGTGTCGTTCCGTGTCCTTCTCCAGGTCGGGTTACTGCGAGAGGCGTACCTTTCCGCCTTCGGGCTGCGCGCTTCCACCTTCGCGCTCTGCGCTTCGGCGGACAAGTCGGCGCGACTCGCTTCGCTTGCCTGTCGCTGATTAGGGCTGGGCTGGAATCATCCACGGGAACACGTAGGCCTGCAGGACGACGATGATGGCCATGATCGTGGCGAGCGCCACGCTGTGCCAGAAGACGAAGCGAAGAATGCGGCCCTCCTGTCCCACCTGGCCGGTCGAGGCGGTCGAGACGACAATACTCTGGGCGTCGATCATCTTTCCCATCACGCCGCCGGTGCTGTTGGCGGTCACGATGAGGACGGGATTGAAGCCGAGCTGCTGCGCGGTGATTTTCTGAAGGCTGCCAAACAGCACATTGGAGCTCGTGTCGGACCCGGTGAGCGCGACTCCGAGCCATCCAAGGAACGTGGCAAAGAACGGATAGAGCGCACCGGTTTTCGTGAAGGCGAGGCCGAGCGTTGCGTCGGTGCCGCCGTAGCGCGTCACGAAACCGAGCGACAGCATCAGCATGATCGTCGCCAGCGGCACGCGCATCCGTCTTAGTGTCGTTGCTGCAACGGCCAGCAGTTGCGCAAGCGATACACGGAAGAAAAGTGCGGTTGCAAGCGTTGCCAGAAGCACTCCGGTTCCCGTCGCCGAAACCCAGTTCAATGTATAGACCGCGGGTTCAGCGTGCGCGTTTTGATACGCGGGGTCGGTGATCTTCGCGGGGTCGACCTTGTGTGGCACCACAGGGTAGTCGCGAAACACCAGGCGATGTAGCTGCGGCACGTTCCATCGCGGGGCGAGGATTGGACTCGAGTTGAGCGCTGCCTTCACCGGGGTCATGCCCCAGACGATCACGGCAATGCTGAGGAAGATCCATGGCACCCACGCGCGGCGCACCGCGCGCCGATCGAATTCCGGCTCCGACGCAGCGGACGCGACGGGGGCGGCGTCCGCCTCGAATTTCCAGATCTCGCGCGGCTGCCACACGCGGCAGAGCAGTGCCAGCGCGCCGATCGAGGCCACGCCGCCGGCAATGTCGACGAGCTCCACGCCAATGAAGTTGCTCCAGAGAAACTGGACGATGGCAAACGAGCCGCCGCAGACCAGGACCGCCGGCCAGACGCCGCGCAGCCCTCGCCAGCCGCTCAACGTCGCGACCAGCCAGATCGGAATAATCAGCGAGACGAACGGGAGCTGCCGCCCGGCCATGATGCCGATCGTGCGGGCCGGAATATCCGTCACTGTCGCCAGCGTCAGGATCGGAATGCCAATCGATCCGAACGCGACCGGCGCCGTGTTCGCAATCAGTGAAAGGCCGGCGGCGTAGAGCGGCGTGAATCCAAGACCGATCAGGAGCGCCGAGCAGATCGCGATGGGCGCGCCAAACCCGCACGCGCCTTCGATGAACGCGCCGAACGAGAACGCCACGAGGAGCGCCTGCACGCGGCGATCCTTCGACACTTGTCCAACCGATCGCCTGAGCACCTGGAACTGTCCGGTGGCGACCGTGAGCTCGTAGAGGAACACCGCATTGAGCACGATCCAGCCGATCGGCAGAAAGCCGTACGCGGCGCCGTAGAGCGCGGTCGCGGCCGCGGCCGACACCGGCATGCCGTAGATGATCGTGGCGATTGCGAGCGCGGACACAAGGCCGGAGAACGCGGCAACGTGGGCGCGCCACTCAAGTACGGCAAGCGCGACGAGCAGGAGGACGATGGGGAGGGCAGCGGCAGCGGTGCTGAGCCATGGGCTGCCGAGCGGATCGTAAACCTGGATCCAGGGTGTCACGCGGCGACGTTTCTATCTGCTTGGTTGGTCGATGTCAATGACGAATGCCGAATGCCGAATGCGGACCCGGCGTCAGCGGGTCACCTTATCGATCGCCGCACGCACAAGCCGTACGACCACCTCCCGCGAACGAGGTGTGTACATCTGCGTCATGATCCCGAAGTATTCGTCATCGCGAACGAGGACGGTGACACTCGTGCCACCCGAGAGCCACGCGTCTGTGCCCACGCCGCGGATGTACTCCGCCGATTGACGGAACGTGTCGAAATACCAGGCGCGCCGTAGCCAGTACCTATCTCTGGTCCGCTCTTGTTTCTTCGGTATTGAAAGGATGATCTCGCCGAACTCGCTTTCCGTGTCGTACGTGCAGATCACACCCGGCTCCGGGTCGCGTTCATCGCGCTGCGCGTCAACTTCCTGGGTGATGCTGGGTCGGCGACGCGCCCCGGTGACCGGCACTCCGATTGCCGCCGACACTTCAGCCGGCGTCAGCAGGTCACACGGATTGTCGGGCAAGAGCGCGGTGGGTGCAGGCGGGAACGCTTGCGGCAGCGCGGCCAGCGCGGTCCACAGAAGAAACGGAACCAGCATGACGTGATCCTGGCGTCGTTAATGTTACCTTAACGCCATGTCGAAAGGACGTCTCGAGGCGTTCAGCGACGGCGTCATCGCGATCCTCATCACGATCATGGTGCTCGAGCTTCGGGCGCCGCACGATCCCTCGTGGAACGCGCTTGGCGAGCTCGCGCCGAAGTTCTGCGCTTATGTCCTCAGTTTCGTGTTTCTCGGGATCTACTGGAACAACCACCACCACATGCTTCATGCCACGCGGCGAATCACGGGCGGCGTCCTGTGGGCGAACCTGCACCTGCTGTTCTGGCTGTCGCTCGTTCCGTTTACCACGGCATGGATGGGAGAGACCCACAACGCGCCGCGGCCCACGGCAGCCTACGGCGTGGTGTTGATGCTTGCCGGCATTGCGTACTACATCCTGGAACGGGTCATCATCGCGTGCGAGGGAAGCGATTCGACCCTCGCAGAGGCCGTGGGGCAGGAGAGAAAAGGGGTCGTGTCCGTCGTGCTTTATGGGATCGCGATCCCGTCGGCGTTCGTAAACCCGTCGATCGCGGATGGGATCTACGTGCTCGTCGCGCTGATGTGGCTTGTCCCGGATCGCCGGATCGAGGGCACTTTGAGCCGCACCGAACAGCATCGCGTTTAGCGACGGCTCGATTCACCTGATCGCGTTCAGCAAGGACGCGTCACAGATCGCAAGTCGGCCAGCACGAGCCACGCAGCCAGCGCGGGTGCTGTGCTGTCGGCGTGCAGTCGGCCGCATATCCTCCGCAGCAGGTCGTCAGACGCCCCCCGATCACGCACGCGGTGGGCCAGGAACGGGAAGTGGCCCGGGTACACAATGCAGGATGGAACGAGACGCTGTGCGCTCGCTCCTTCAATCACACGACGAAACAGCCGTTCCTCGAGCACGTGAGCGCGCATCCGGTCGTTCGGAAACGTATCGGGATCTCCCAGCGTTCCGACCAGAATGGCGACGGTATCAAGTCGGTATCCAGCCCTCTCGTAGGAGTCGATGACGTCGATCACCGAACGACGTCCGAACTGCTCGATCGATTCAATCAGCCGCGACAGTTCAGGCCCGTCTGCGCGGAGCGCGCCGGCCTCGTCATGATACGGCTGGCGTGACTGCGGCAATGCCGGATCGCTTAGTACAATTCGTCGGCTGTCGACGACGCGCGCGTCCGCCGCAGAGCCTTCGAGAAGGACGACCTCGGCATAACCGAGGAGGGAGTCGCGAAATGCTGCTACGCAGCGAATTTCCTCGAGCACGGGAACTCCTTCGAACCTCGACTCTTTCAATCTTCAGCTTCGACCTGCTCCCTCGATTCTTCCGACGCCCTTCGACACTTCGATTTTCAATTCGAGCGCGTTCTCGATGGCGGCGCCGCTCGCGGTGTTGTCAAAGATGCACCACGTATCGCAGGAGCGTGGCAACGCGCGCATCTCCTCGGCCCATTGCCCGATTCGCTCGCTCGTGTAGCGCGACCAGTACGTCTGTGGTGATCCGTGGAGGCGGTAATACACGACCGTGCCGGCGCCGTCTCCGTGTGGTCCCATCCATCCGCCGGGCCGCGCCGCGGCAGGAACGCGCGCCGGGTCCGCCGCGACCAGGCCGACGCGATGGCTGGTTAGAACTTTGATCGCTCCCGGCTCGAACCAGGTGGCATGCCGCGGTTCGCAGACGACGGGACCGTCATGTCGATCGCGGAGCAGCGCGAAGAACGATCGCGCGACGCGTGCATTGAATTCGAGCGACGGCGGAAGCTGCACGAGGACCGGCCCGAGTTTCGAGCGAAGGCCCGCGATCTCCCCGAGGAACTGTTCGAGCGGTACGCGGGCCCGCCGCAGCGCCCCCTCGTGCGTGATCGTCCGCGGCAGCTTGACCGAGAAACGAAACCCGCGCGGCGTCAGCGACGCCCATCGCGCGTACACCGAATACGCGTGCCGCCGATAGAACGATGAATTGATCTCGGCACACGCGAGCACGCGAGAGTACCGCTCGAGATGGAACCCGTCACGCGGAAAAGCGGCTGCCGCTGCCCGCGGGATGCTCCATCCCGCGGTGCCCACCACGATCATGGCCTTGACCCTCGCTCACTTCAGAATCACGTACGCCAGCCCGAGCTGCGATGCGCGCTGGTTGATGGACGCCACATCCGTCGACAGGAACTGTTTCGTTTCCGCTTCGAGCGTGACCAGCTCCTTTTCCTGTTCCGTGAGCACCTGGGTCATCCCGGCCGTGGGCGCCCCCGCGGCCTCGATCGACCACATCTGGAGCGGCGACAGGCGCGAGTAGAGCCTGGTTCCGCCGCGCATCGCGAGGATATCGTAGACGACCTCCGCGGTCGGATTGTGCAGCTTGTCCTCGAGCGCATCCGCCTTCTTGATGACCGCCTCCGACTGCTTGATCAGCTCGGCGACGCCGGCGTCCGACTTGCGCGTCGCAAGTGCGGTGTTCCGCGCCTTCAACTGGTCGCGGACGGAGCGGATCTGGTTGACGAGATCCGTGAGGCGCGAGATGTCATCGCGCACGCGCACCGCGAACGCTGTCTGCGCTTCGAGTTCCTGCTGCGACAAATCTCCGCGGGGATCGACGACGACCTTCACCGGCGCTGTCAGCGTCTTTCCGGCGGCGCTCAGCCGCACCGTGTAAGTGCCGGGCGGGACCCGCGGGCCCTGGACCGGATCGCCCGTATCGATCCGCCCTCCTTTGATCTTGTGCGCGCCCTCGTACCGGAGATCCCAAACCGCACGCTGCACGCCCGCGTCGCGCGGCAGCGCTTCTTTCTTGAAATCGTCCGGATCCTCGTTGTCGTCGCTGCCCATCGGCTCGGGCGGCGTGCTGCTCAGCGTTCGCACGACGCGGTTCTGCTGGTCGAGGATCTCGATCTTGAGCTCCCCCTTCTCCTCGTTCTTCAGCGCGTAATAGATCGCCGCGCCCTTCGGCGGGTTGGGGAAGCCGCCGCGTGTGCCCCAGTTGCTCGACCCATACCGCCAGCGAATGGCCGCCGCCGGCGGGAACAGATATAACGCCTCACCGGCGATGCGTTCCGAGTACTCACGGATCGGCTGCAGGTTGTCGAGAATCCACAACGACCGTCCGTGGGTACCCACAACGAGGTCATCGTCCTTGACGACCAGGTCGTGGACGGCCACCGTCGGCAGGTTCAGCTGCAGCGGACGCCACGTCTGTCCATCGTCCGTCGAGAACATGACGCCGCGCTCGGTGCCCAGGTACAACAGGCCGCGCTTCCTGGGGTCTTCGCGCACCGCATGCAGGTAGAGGTTCTGTGGCAGGGATCCGTCGAGGCGCTTCCACGTCTTTCCGAGGTCGGTCGTCTTGAACAAGAACGGCCGCATGTTGTCGAGGCGGTGGGCATCGACGACGACGTAGGCGGTGTTTGCGTCGAAGGGCGACGGTTCGATCATGCTGACCGTGCCCCACTCCGGGAAACCAGTCATGGCGGCGGTGACGTTCTGCCATTTCTCGCCGTTATCGGTCGTGACGTGAACAAGCCCGTCGTCGCTTCCCGCCCAGATGACGCCTTCGCGCTTCGGTGACTCCGCGATGGCGAACACGGTGCCGTAGGTTTCAACACCCGTGTTGTCGCCAGTGATTGGACCGCCGGACCACTTCTGTTTCGATTTGTCGTTGCGTGTCAGGTCCGGGCTGATCGGTTGCCAGTTCTGGCCGCCGTCGCGCGTGCGAAAGATGACCTGCGCGCCGTGATACACGACCTTGGGATCGAACGGCGACCCGGTAATCGGCGCGGTCCACTGGAAGCGATACTTCATGTCCTCGCCGCCATGACCCGACGGATTCTCCGGCCAGGCGCTCACGTTGCGCGACTCCTTGGTCCGATGGTCGTAGCGCGTGATGATGCCGAGGTACTCGCCGGCATACACGATGTCGGGATCGCCGGGATCGGAGTAGACGTGTCCGGCTTCGCCACCGCCGACGTCGTGCCAGTCAGTGAGGTGAATGCTTCCCGTCAGACTGTCGCTTGGACCTTGCGCCGTGCCGAGATCCTGCATGGCGCCCGCGACGTGATACGGGTTCCGGTTGTCGACCGACACGTGGTAGAACTGCGAGATCGGCAGGGCCGGCGCGGACCATGTCGCGCCGCCATTCGTGGTGATGTCCACGCCGCCGTCGTTCGCCGCAATCATCCGTTTCGGATTGCGCGGATCGATCCAGATGTCGTGATGATCGCCATGGTGGATCCCCTTCACGTAGTCGAGCGTCTTCCCCCCGTCGATCGTGTGCAGCATCGGCACCTGCGGGAACCACACGTCGTTTTCATTTGCCGGGTTGACGGTGAGCGTCGTGTAGTACCACGCGCGCTGCCGCAGCGCGCGTGACGGGTTGATCAACTCCCAGTTTTCACCGCCGTCATCGGATCGGAAGAGGCCGCCCTTCTCGGCTTCGATCAACGCGTAAACACGGGAGCCATTCGAGGGGGCCACCGCGACGCCGACCTTGCCCCAGATCCCTTCGGGAAGGCCATGCGCGGTGAGTTGTTTCCACGTGTCGCCACCATCGCGCGAGACATGGAGACCGCTGCCAGGACCGCCGCTCTGCATTTCCCACGGGAACCGGCGCGTCTGCCAGAAGCCGGCGAAGACGGTGTTGGGGTTGGACGGATCGAGCGCGACGTCTGACGCCCCCGAGTCTGCATCCTTCTTCAGTACCTGCTGCCACGTCTTTCCACCGTCCTTCGTGCGATACACGCCACGCTCGGGATTCGGGCCGAAGGCATGACCGAGCACCGCGGCGAACGCGACATTCGCGTCGCGCGGGTCCACCGCCATCGTGCCGATCTGCCCTTCTTGTTCCCACACGTGCGCCCACGTCTTGCCGCCGTCGATCGACTTGTAGATGCCATTGCCAGCCGCGACGTTGCCGCGGACGTTGGCTTCACCCGATCCGACGTAGATCACGTTCGGATCGCTCGCTGCAACGGCAATGGATCCGGTTGACGAGATCGGCTGATCGTCGAACACCGATTTCCACGAGGCCCCGCCGTCCGCCGACATCCACACGCCGCCCGATGCGGTCGCAGCGTAGTAGAAAAGTGGATTGCCGGGCACGCCTGCCACGCGCGACACGCGCCCGCCTGCCGCGGGACCGATGTTGCGGTACTTGAGCGCCTTGAATTCCTTGGGACTCTCAGGACGTTTCGGTTTCGTCCCGTCCTGTGCGCTGATGGACACGACGACGGCGATAGCGATCGCCACTGGAAGTAAATGACGACGATGCAGCATGCGAAGAAGTTTATATCAGCGAGCGCGGACGGCCCTGTTAAGATCCCGTGCGTGCGCGGCGTGTCGGGGCTCGATCGCCCCGCGATCCAGTGGACGTTCGTGGCCTGCGGGATAGTGCTGATTGGGATCAGCACATGGACGGGCGTGGGACTCGTGAAGGCGCGCCGTGCGGTCGATGCCGCGCGTGCCGAGGCGGAGCAGGTACGCCTCGATCGTGACCAGACGGAGGCGTCGCTGGCGCGCGAGCGGGCCGCGCGTGAATCGTTCATGCTGCAGCTCGGACGCGAGCGCCAGGCCGCGGTTCCCGCGGCCATGCCCGGCCTGACCTTGACTCCCGTGAAAACCCGATCGCCCCGGGGCCCCGAGCTTGCAGTACCCTCCACGTCCGCGCCAGTCGTCGAGTTGCGGCTGATGCTGCCTCCACGGACCGCCATCGATCGTTCCTTCACGATCACGCTGCGATCGTGGACGAGCGGCGACATGCTCTGGTCGCGCGGCTCGTTGCGCGCCGGCACCGCGAACGGCAAGCCTGCGGTCGCCGCGCACATCGCGTCCGACGTCCTGGCGCCAGGTCCCTACGAGTTGTTGCTCACCGCCGGCAGTCCAGCGTCGGACGTGGCGGTCTACGAAGTGTCGATCATCCCACCGTCCGCGTCGCGGTGATGGTGCTGCGCCGCGCCGCGGCGAAGGCGGGCCTCCGTCCTCTGTCCTCCGAAAACCGTTAGCGCCAGTGCCGTTCCGGGACACGTGACCCGCACACTCGTGTGCGCCCGCCCATGCCGACACGCAAAATTCCCGGTGTTTGTCGTTCGTCCCGCACTTCACCCCTTGGAATGCGCTGTGCGAGCAGTGGTCTCACCGACAGGATTTTTGCGGCCGTTACCGACTCAATGAAGGAGAACCTCGTCATGCGTCGTCTTTTCATGTACGTCGTCGCGGTGTTGCTCGCGAGCGCCGCTCCCGCCATCGCACAGGGCGAACAGGCGGGCGCGATTCGAGGCCGGCTCGCTTCGTCCGACGGATTGCCGTTGCCCGGTGCGACCGTCTCGGTTGCGTCGCCGGCACTCCAGGGGACGCGATCCACGACCGCCGACGTCAACGGCGTATACGCGGTCACCGGTCTTCCGGCCGGAGAGTACGAAGTGCGGTTCGAATTGTCAGGGTTCCAGACCGCGGCGCGCCGCGTCACGGTGCCGTTTGGATCCACGCTGACGCTCGATCAGCAGCTTGCTGTGGCACACGTCGTCGAGACGGTTGATGTCAAGGCGGGCCCGCCCGCCGCAATTGCCACGGCAGCGGGAGCGGTGAACCTTCGCGTCAGCGAAACAGAGACGCTGCCCGTTGGCCGCACGCCGTTTCTGATCGCAGAGCTGTCGCCCGGGCTGACTGACAACACGCCGAACCAGAACCAGCTGACGGTTGGCGGCGCGTTCGCGTACGACTCACTCTTCCTCGTCGATGGCGTCGACGTGAACGACAACGTGCTCGCGCAACCGAACGGACTTTTCATCGAAGAGGGCATCGAAGAGGTGCAGGTGCTGTCGTCGGGCATCAGCGCCGAGTACGGTCGCTTCGCCGGCGGGGTTGTCAACGTGGTCACGAAGAGCGGCAGTAATCTCTTCTCCGGCGGCTTCCGCACGAACCTGGCCAACCCGTCGTGGAGCGCCGAGACGCCGCGCGAGAAGACGCTCAACGTGTCTCGGGCGTCGAAGCTGATGCCGACCTACGAAGCCACGGTCGGAGGACCGATCGTGCGGGATCGTCTCTGGTTCTTCGGCGGCACGCGCATCGAGCGGACCACCACGCAGGGGCTGTTCTCGCAGACGAACGTGCCGTACACGAGCTCGAATCACAACACGCGATTCGAGGGCAAGCTGACGGGAACCGTTGCGGCGGGGCACACGCTGCAGGGCACCTACATCGACAGTGACACCGATCTCGTGCAGCCTGCGCTGCCAAGCGCCATCGATCCGGAGACGATGACGACGCCGTCGACGCCGAACCATCTGGCGGTGGCGACGTGGCGTGGTGTCGTAGGCGGCCGGGCGTTTGCGACCGCCCAGTATTCACAGAAGACGTGGAACCTGCGGAACCAGGGAAACACCGCCACGAACATCGTCGACTCGCCGTTCCTGAGCCGCGGCGTCCTCGGCGTGCCGGGTGGACTGCTGTATAACGCGCCCTACTTCGACTCGACCGATCCCGAGAGCCGCAACAATCGCCAGGCGACGGCAAGCCTGTCGTATCTCCTCGGAAGTCGCGGGATTGGCAGCCACGAGCTGAAGACCGGGTTCGAGTACTTCGTGTCGACGCGTCGCACCGGCAACTCGCAGACGTCGACTGGTTACGTGTTCCAGACCGATTACAAGGTGGACGCCGCGGGCCATCCCGTGCTCGATGCCAACGGGCGGCTGATCCCGCGCTTCGTGCCGGGTAACACGCGCGTGCAGACCTGGATGCCTGTTCGCGGCGCGGTGGTGGACGTCACGACCACGTCGGCGTTCGTGACCGATCGCTGGACGGCGGGGCCGCGCTGGAATTTCGATCTCGGCGCCCGCTTCGAGCACGTGTCGACCGACGCGACGCAGCAGACGCAGAAGGTGAGCGCGAACACCGTGATGCCGCGCCTTGGCGCCACCTACAGCGTCACCGCCGACGGCCGCACGGTTGCGCAGGCGACCTACGGCCACTACTCGGGCGCGTACAACGGGGTGCAGTTCTCGCGCAACAGCGCGGCGGGAAATGCCGACCGGCTCACGAGTGGTTACACCGGGCCGGCAGGGGAAGGCGTCGACTTCGCGCCTGGATTCGACATCGCGAATTACACGGTCATTGGCGGGACGTTCCCGACCGTGAACGTATTCTTCGACGCCGGCCTGACGTCCCCCGTCACGCGCGAGTTCACGCTGTCGCTCAGTCGTGACTTCGGCCGTGGACTCTGGGCGCGCGGCCGCTACGTGCGCCGACAGGCGACGGACTTCGTCGAAGACTTCATCACCATCGCCGACGGCAAGACGACCGTGATCAAGAACGGCGTGAACTTCGGCGTGTTCGACAACGCGGTTTATCGCAACAGCGATCAGCCGAAGCGCGACTACGACGCGATCGACGTGCAGTCGGGATGGCGTCGTGCGTCGCTGTCCGTGTCGGGGCAGTGGACGGTGCAGATCCGCAACGAAGGCAACTTCGAGGGTGAGGCGGCGAACAATCCCGCCATCCCGTCGCTCATCGGCGATTACCCGGAACTCTACGTTGCCGACCGCAGCTTCCCGATCGGCCGCCTCGACGACTTCCAGCGGCACAAGGTCCGGATGTGGGCTGACTATTCGCTCGACATGCACCGCGCCGGACGCCTGGATCTCTCGCCGATGTATCGCTACAACTCCGGCCGGACGTTCAGCTACGTCGCGCCGGCGGTTCCGTTCACCGCGACGCAGCTCGCCAACAACCCGGGCTACGCGCGCGTGCCGACCTCGCAGCCACTCTTCTTCGGCGAGCGCGGGGACGGACAGTTCCCGGGCTACGCGCTGGTCGACTTCGCGGCAACGTGGAGCGTGCCGGTGGCGCGCTCGCTGCGCCCGTGGGTGAAGATGGAAGTGCTGAACGCGTTCAACAACCAGAAGCTGATTAGCTGGGACACGACGGTCACGGCTGACGCGAATGGGCCGAAGGACGCCAACGGTCTGCCGCTGGCCTACGTGAAGGGGCCGCTCTTCGGCCAGGCGACGCGGAACGCCGACTACCCGCGCCCGCGTGCGGGGCTCGATGGGGGACAGACTTATTTTCTGTCGGTGGGCGTCCGCTTCTGAGCGCGGCTCATGGCTCAAGGCTCATGGTGCCGGGCCTAAAGACCCGCCCTGCAAATAACGGCTGTAGGGCGGACCTTCAGGTCCGCCGCGCGCCTTAAGCCCTGAGCCCTAAGTCCTGAGCCATTCACTCCGCGCGAAGCGCGACAATCGGCTCCACGGCGAGCGCGCGGCGGGCGGGAATCCAGCTTGCCAGCGCGGCCACGATCAGCAGCGCTGCCGGCAGTACGACGAACGTCAGCGGATCGTGCGGCGAGACGCCGAAAAGCAGGCCTGACAGCAGCCGGCTCATCGCGGCTGCCGCGGCAATCCCGATGACGCTGCCGATGGCCGCAATCCGGACGCCATCGGTCAGCACCATCCGAAGCACGTCCCCGCGCGCCGCGCCCAGCGCGACCCGAATCCCGATCTCCTGCGTCCGCTGCGCGGTCGAATACGCAATCACGCCGTAGATGCCCACCGCCGCCAGCACCAGCGCCACCAGCGCAAAGGCACCCAGCATCAGCATGGTGAAGCGCCGGTTCGCCTGCTCGCGCGCGACCAGCTCTTCGACCGTCCGCACGCTCGTGACGGGCTGCGCCGGATCGATGGCCCACACCTGTTCCTGTGCCGCGCGCGCGAGCGTAATCGGATCGCCAGTCGTCCGGACGAGCACCATCAGCCGCGGATCCGCCACCTGCTGCAGTGGGAAATACAGCTCCGCCCATGCCGGACGATCCACGCCGCCGCGGCGCGTATCGGCCACCACACCGATGATGGTGAACCACTGCACGTTGGTATCCTGCTGGCTATTGAACGTCACGCGCTTGCCAAGCGGGTCGATGCCGGGAAAGAACCGGCGGACGAATGCTTCGTTCACAACGACGCGCGCCGGGGCGCTGGGAGTGTCTTCTGGGCCGAACAGGCGGCCGCGCGTGAGGGGAATGCCAAGGGTCGTGAAATACCCGTTCGTGACCGTGTCGTACGGCACGGGGATGTTGACCGCGTCCCGTTGCACGGGTCGCCCTTCGACCGTCAGCGTCGAGGATTGCGGAAGGCGGCCGAGGAGGACTGAGGATCCAACGCCGACCGACCGCACACCTGGCAGCGCCGACAGCCGATCGCTGAGCTGCAGGTAAAACTGTGTGACACGTTGATCTTCGGTGTACTTCTGGCGTGGGAGCTCGATCGACAGGGCGAGCACGTTGCGCGGGTTGAAGCCCAGGTCCGTCCTCACGATGGCCGCGAACGATCGCACGAGCAGGCCCGCGCCGATGAGCAGCACAAGCGCCACCGCGACCTCGACGACGGCAAGCGCGTTACGGACGCGGCGTCCGCGCGATCCCTCGCTTCCGGCCCGTCCGCCTTCCTTCAGCGCGTCCGACTGGCTCGCGGATGCGCTGTGCCAGGCCGGCGCGACCCCGAACATCAATCCCGTGAAAAGCGCGACAATCAACGTGAAGATCAGCACCGGCACGTCGACGGCGATCGACGCGAGCCGCGGGATGTTCGTCGGGGCCATCTGCTGCAGCACCGCGACGCCCCAGGTGGCGAGCAGGAGTCCGGCGCCGGCACCGGCGAGCGCGAGCAGCAGGCTTTCGGTGAGCAATTGACGGATGATGCGGCGCCGCGCCGCGCCGAGCGCCACGCGGATGGCGATTTCTTTTTGCCGGCCGGTGGCGCGCGTCAGCAGCAGGTTCGCGACGTTCGCGCACGCGATGAGCAGCACGCATCCCACCGCGCCGAGCAGCACCAGCAGCGCCCGGCGCACGTCGCCCACGATTTCGTTATGAAGCGAGGTCAGGCGCACGCCCTGTCCGCCGCTGGAATCCGGATACTGTTGCTCGAGGCGCCGCGCGATCGTGTCCATCTCCGTCTGTGCCGCCGCCTGTGTCGTGCCGGCGTGCAGCCGTCCGATCGTGTTCAGCCAGAACGATCCGCGCGATTCCATGAATTGTTTGTACGGTCCAACCGGCGCCAGCGGCACCCAGACTGTCGCGTTCTCCGGATACTGGAAGCCGCGTGGCATCACGCCAACGACCTCGTACGGCTGCCCGCTCAGCTGAATCGTACGGCCGACGATCGAGCGATCGCTGCCAAATCGCCGCTCCCAGAGGCCGTGCTCGAGCACCACGACACGTTCGTGCCCGGCGGTCGCATCCGGTTCGGTGAGCCACCGTCCGAGTTCCGGCTGCACGTTCATTGTGGGGAAGAACGACGGAGTGACTCTCGCGCCGCGCAGTTGCGCTGGATCGCCTGCCCCCGTCAGGCTGAGGCTCGCACCGAAGTACGCGGCCAGGTGTTCGAAGCCGCGGCTCTGGCTGCGCCAGTCGAGGAACGTTGGATATGGCGCGACGTCCTTGTCGAATCCCTGCCGCGGGTTGTAGATCCAGACCATCATCAGCCGTTCGGGCTGCGGATAGGGCAGCGGCCGCAGCAGCACACCGTTGACGACGCTGAAGATCGCGGCATTCGCGCCGATCCCCAGCCCGAGCGTCAGGACGGTGAGCGCGGCGAACAGCGGCTTCTTCAGAAGACCGCGCAGGGCGTAGCGAAGGTCGTTGAACATGGCTTATGAGGTATGGCTTAAGGCTTATGGCGGCTTAGGGCTCAGGCCAAACACTGGCTTATGGCATGAATATTCGCGCCATGAGCCATGAGCCATGAGTCCTGAACCATTTTCATTCTGTCCGCAGCGCAATCAATGGATCGACGCGCAGCGCCCGCCGTGACGGGATGTAGC
>JBKOZS010000209.1:0-32858 GCA_046726015.1 Acidobacteriota bacterium | reverse complement strand
CCTTCGGATCGCTCGTAACGCCGTTCTTCACGCACAACCCGGTGCGCGATTACCATTCGGCACTCGCCTCCGACACGCGTGCATATGGAACCTTCTTCAGAGGGATGCTGGCGCGCGGCGTCTATCCGCCACCGTCGCAATTCGAGGCGTGGTTCCTGTCCGGCGCACACACGGAAAAAGATGTCGATAAGACAGTGAAGGCGGCCCACGCCGCGATGCGCGACGTGGCCGCCTCGTAGCGAACGTGTGCGCCCTGTGACTAGCGCATCGTCACGGCGTTTTCGAACCTGACGCGCAGCACCGTGCCGGCCGGCAGCGTCACTTCCTTCCCTTCCGTCGCCGCGACCATGCCGCCGCCGCCGATCAAGACCCCCAGCAACGCACCTTTCGCTCCGCCGAGGATGCCGCCGAGAATCGCACCGACGCCCGCGCCCGCGCCAATCTTGCCAACTTCACCCTTGATCCCTTCGCTTTCGATCGCCTGCGTGACGGTCGCGCGGATCGGATAGCTGCGGCCGCGGACGTTGATCTGATCGAAGGAGACGGTCAGGCTGCCCTTGCGCTGCGTGCGGGTGGCCTGGGTGACCGAACTGACGACGCCGCGCAGCGTGGAACCCGCGGGAATCAGCACGTCGTTCCCCTGATACAGATCCACGACAGTGGTGGCCGAAAAACGATCCTCGACCTGCGCGGTGCCTGAGCTCAACTCGCGCTCGAGCCTGACGTCGAGTTCCTGGCCGGCGGGCACTTCACCACGCCGCGTCGTCGTGTTTCGCGGTGGGTTCTGCTGGTCGGTGGTGCCGCCGTAGTAGCCGCCACTCGGCGATCCACTACCGCTGCCAGTGCCACTACCCGTACCGTAACCAGTGCCGCTGCCAGAGCCGGTGTTGCCCGACGAACTCCCTGTTCCGCTCGTGCCCCAGCTCGAAGAGCCCTGGCGGCCTTCGCCGCGTGCCTCGCTTCGAATGCTTTGCAGCCGATCGCGCACGTCGTTGTAGTCGGTCCGGCTCACCGAACCTTCCTTGCGCATCTTCACCTTGAGGTAGACGACCTCGTCGCGGACATCGTCGAGCTGCGCCTGGAGCCCATCGCGATCGCCATTCCGCATGCGTGCGATGTCGTTGCTCGTGTCGTACACCTGGTCCTGCAGCCGCTGAATATCAGACGTGGTGACTGTCGACTGCGTGCCGTAGCTGGTCTGTGCCGCGGCGGGGACCGCCAGCATCAGCGTCAGCATGAGCATCATCATGTTCTTCACGTGGTTCTCCTTGTTGCCGGAACCGTCCGGCCTGCAAATCAGCTGTATCGGCTGCAAAACACACGCCCTTCATACGCCAGCGACACCAGACCTCATCGATTCCTCCAACTCTTTTGACGCCGGACGGTTACGTCCGGCCGGTGGAGGAGCAACGGGCGGGCGGATGGTATGATCGTCCAGTAACGAGTACATGCCCAGCACTATCAGGCTTCATAAAACAGTTGGCGTTCGCGTCGGATCCGTCCAGGTCGGCGGCGGCGCGCCCGTCGTCGTTCAGTCGATGACGATGACGGACACGGCGGATGCGGCAGCGACCGCGCAGCAATGCATCGAGCTCGCGGAAGCCGGTTCCGAGATGGTCCGCGTGACGGTGAATCTTCCCGAAGCGGCCGCGGCGGTGCCGGAAATCAAGCGGCGGATGGTCGACGCCGGGGTCACCGCGCCGCTCATCGGCGATTTTCATTATAACGGCCATTTGCTGCTGACGCGGTTTCCGGAGTGCGCCGAAGCCCTGGACAAGTACCGCATCAACCCGGGCAACGTGGGAACCGGGAAACGGCGGGATGAGCAGTTCGCCACGATCTGCAAGGTCGCGCGCGATCGCGATAAGCCGGTCCGCATTGGCGTCAATGGCGGCTCGCTGAACCAGGAGCTCGTGGTCGCCAAGATGCAGGAGAACACTGACCTGGCGCTCGGCCACACGTCGGAAGAAATCATCAACGAGTGCATGATTCTGTCGGCGGTGCAGTCGACCGAGCTCGCCCTCGAATCGGGGCTGCGCAAGGATCAGATCATCATCTCGTGCAAGACGTCACGGCCGCGCGATCTGATCGCGGTCTATCGCGAGCTCGCGCGACGCACGGACCAGCCGCTGCATCTCGGACTCACCGAGGCCGGCATGGGAATGAAGGGGCTGGTCTGGTCCGCGTCGGCGATTGGCGTGCTGTTGAACGAAGGGATCGGTGACACGATCCGGGTCTCGCTGACGCCGCGTCCCGGCGGAGATCGTCGCGAAGAGGTCTACGCCGCGTGCGAAATCCTGCAGGCGCTCGGCCTGCGGTCATTCTCACCGAGCGTGACGGCGTGTCCGGGCTGCGGCCGCACCACGAGCACGACGTTCCAGGAGCTCGCCGAGCGCACGCAGGAATACATCCGCGCGCGCATGCCGGAGTGGAAGACTCAGTACGAAGGGGTCGAGACGATGACCCTCGCCGTTATGGGCTGTGTCGTGAACGGACCGGGAGAATCGAAAGCCGCGAGCATTGGCATCAGCCTGCCCGGCACCGGTGAAGCGCCGAACTGCCCGGTATTCATCGACGGGGAGCATTACACGACGCTACGCGGAACTTACGACGAGCTTGCGGAAGCCTTCCGGAAGCTCGTCGATGACTACGTCGAGGGCAAGTACCAGAAGAAAACGGCCCTCCGTGGCGCAACCCTGTAGGCTCCGCTAGTCAATCCTGCTGACGATCTCAGCGCCGTCGCGGTAAAGCTTCTTCCGCTGCTCTCCTGCCGCTTCGTCGAACTCAGGCACACCGTTGGCGTCAGAGCCGCGCCCGTGGGCGCGATCGGACTGTTCCGTCCAGTCCGGGTCGAGGCGGTCTCCCACCTCGTCTGACGTCGCGTCGGAGCGTGCCTGCGCCGGGTTGTCTTCGGGATTTCTCTGCATCGGGTCGCCGCCCGGTCCCGGGCGTCGCGTGCGGTCAGCCATGAATGCCTCCGTCCCGTGAGGCAGCAAGCGCGGTACCGGAACGGGGACGCCACGAAAAAGGGGACAGCCCCCTTTTTTCGCAAAAAATGGGGACAGCCGCAAAGGCGGCCAAAGAGTCCCAGCCTGTCGGCTGTCCCCTTTATTTCAAAATAAAGGGGGCTGTCCCCTTATTTTGTTGCAGGCGGGCGGTGTCGGCTCTTTTGATCCAGACGATCAGCAGCACGACACCGCACACTATCAGGCCGGTCGACAAGCCCCACCATAAGCCGATGACCCCGCGTCCCGCGACGAAGCACAGTGCATAGCCCAGCGGCAGCCCGAGGAACCAGTGGCCCGCGAGGTTCCACAACATCGCCGTGCGCGTGTCGGCCAGACCTCGCAGCACCCCAGTGGTGACGCCCTGCAACCCATCGAACAACTGGAAGACCGCTGCGACGAACAACAGGCCGACGCCGGTACGAATCACGTCGACGTCGTCCGTGAACGCGCGGATCAGTCGTTCGGGCGCGACGAGAAACACGATGGCCGCCGCCGACATGAACCCCACGCCCATCGCGATCGCCGTCCATCCCGCGCTCCTGACGCCTTCGGAATCCCGCCGGCCCACGGCGTGCCCCACGCGCACCGCTGCCGCCGACGCGAGGCCGAACGGCACCATGAACGTCACCGCCGCCATATTCAGCGCGATCTGATGCGCAGCGAGGGCGCCCGTCGACACGCGTCCTGCAAGCGCGGTCGCCGCGGCGAACACGCCGACCTCGAGGACCATCTGCCCCGCAGCAGGAAATCCAAGCACGATCAGCCGGCGCAGGCGCGGGCCGCTGAATGCGAGCGGCGTCTCCGAAAGTCGCGGGACGGTGTGCGCTTCGCGGCGGACGATCACGACGAGGAGAAACGCGGCCATGAAGATGCGCGAGAGGACGGTGGCATAGGCGGCGCCGGACACGCCCAGCGCCGGCGCACCGAAGTGCCCGAAGATCAGAGTCCAGTTGACGACGACGTTGACGCCGTTGGCCAGGATCAACGCGACCATCACCGGCCGGACGATGCCGAGGGCCTGCAGGTATCGACGGAAGGCGACGTAGAGCAGCAACGGCGGCAATGACCACGCGACGATCTCGAGATACGCCTGCGTAAGCGGCAGGACGGCGGGAGGGAGGCCCCAGAACGGAAGCAGCGCAGAAAGGCCGAACGTGATCGTGACCAGCGGAAGCGCGATCAGCGCGCTCAGCCACACGCCATCAACGAGCCAACGATGACATTCGCCGAGCTCCTTCGCCCCGTAAGCTTGCGCGACGAGAGGGTCCAGGCCGAGCAGCATCCCCATCGCGAAGACGGCAACGGCAATGAATAGCATGCTCCCGAGTCCAACCGCGCCAATTGCGTCGGCCCCCAGCCGTCCCACCATCAAGGTGTCGACGAGTCCCATCGTCACCCACCCGAGCTCCGCCATGACGACAGGCGCGGCAAGGGCCAGCATGGGACGGAATTCGCGGCGGAGCATCCGATTTATTCTATGGTCGTGCGGCAATGGATCGCGTTACTGGTCGTGATGGCTCTTGCGCCGGTGCCCGGTGGAGCAGTACAGGGGCAACACCCTGAGACGTTGTCGCTTCTCGGCAAGCCGCTGATTCCGCCGTCCATTCCGGCGGATCGACGGAAGACGCTGGAAGCGGATCTCGCGGCGGCGCGCGCGGCATACGACAAGGATCCGGCCGACGCGAACGCGATCATCTGGCTCGGACGGCGAACCGCGTACCTCGGACGCTTTGGTGAAGCGGTCGAGATCTACACGCGAGGCATTGAGGTCCATCCCGAGGAGGCGCGTCTCTACCGCCATCGCGGTCATCGCTACATCACGCTGCGCAAGTTCGATCTCGCGATCAAGGACCTCGAGAAGGCCGCGGAGCTCGTCGCCGACAAGCCCGACCAGGTGGAACCTGACGGGCAGCCGAACGCGCGCAACATCCCGACGAGCACGCTGAATTCGAACATCTACTATCACCTTGGCCTCGCGCATTACCTGAAAGCCGACTTCCCTCACGCGCGCGAGGCCTATCGCAAGTGCCTCGAGTTTTCGAAAAATCCCGACATGCTCGTCGCGACGACCAACTGGTTGTACATGACGCTGCAGCGCATGCACCTCAAGGAGGAAGCGCAACGCGCGCTCGATCCAATCACACCGGACATGGACGTGATCGAGAACCAGGCGTACTACCGGTTATTGCTGCTCTACAAAGGAACCGCGCCGCAGGAATCACTGAAGGGGGCGAGGGGCATCGATGCCGTCACCATCGGCTATGCGGCCGGCAACATGTATCTCTGGGCTGGTGCGAGCGCGGAGGGCGTCAAGGTGTTGAAGCTGCTCCTCGACAAGCATGCCGACCAGTGGCCGGCGTTTGGCTACATCGCAGCCGAAGCTGACGTCGCGCGGCTCGACAAACCAAAACGCCGTCGCTAACGGGGCCGGCCGTTGACCCCTTCGCAGCCAGGAATGGTCCTGCGCGCGCTGCGGTTGCTCTCGACTGACCGCTCGACCAGGCGGCGAAGCTCTTTAATCGGCTCAGGATTGTCGTCGACCTGCAGGCGCAGCACCGTGTCGTTGTGCAGCCACACCCCGCAGTTCTTCTTGACGACGATCAAAGCGGCGGACTGCTGACCGCGCGTGTCGCCGCCGGCCGCCTGTCCTCCTTCGAGCGCGGCCACGAGACGCAGCGACAACGGACCCTGCGTCTCCTCGAAGTTCTTCACCATGCCCGCAACGACCGCTTCGCCCGCGAGAATGTTGCCCTGCGCCGTGCAGTACCTCCCGCTCTTGTGTCCCGCCCACGTGTTGGCCCCGGGACCCGTGTAAGCCGCATAGTTCCCCTTCGCATCCATGACGGCGAACTGCCGTCCGGCCTTCGGCCACGGCTGACCGTTGTAACCGGGATCGGAATCGCTATCGAGGATGGCTTTGATGATGGCGTCGGGCGTCAGCCCCGCGCGCAGCAGCGCGAGGCCTTTTGGTCCGTAGCTGACGTCGACGATCGCCTGCGTGGCCACAACGCCGGTGTCGGCCTCCGCCCAGAGCACGCCATTGCCAACAGAGAAAACGCGAGACTGAACGGCGGCCCCAATCTCGCCGGTCGCGGGATCGTAGCCGAGGATGGAAAACGTGCCGGTACCGTCCGAGCCCGGATCCTGAGCGGTGCGACGAGCCGAACTCAGAGCCGGAGTATGCAGCAGAAGGGAAAGGACGAACGCTAGCGCCAGGGCACCAGCTTTTCGATCCATTGAATTCTCATCAGATCGTTGTAGATGACCGTGACCATCAGCATCAGCAGGAGTACGAACCCGGCGAGCAGCATCTTCTCCTTGACGCGCATGCTGAAGTCACGCCTGGCGAGCCCCTCGAGGGCGAGGATGAAGATGTGGCCGCCGTCCAGCACCGGGATCGGCATCAGGTTGAGCAGCCCGAGGTTCAGACTGATCATCGCCATCAGCGTGAAGAGCGGGATCCAGCCGGCCTGCGCCGCGCTGCCCGACAGATCGGCAATGGCAACCGGCCCCATCAACTGCTTGACGGACGTTTCACGCGTGAAGAGACCGGCCAGCGTCTCGACGATCAGCTTCGTCCATTCCCAGTTCTTGACGAGGCTCAGCTTCATCGCCTCGATCGGGCCGGGCTCGATCGTGTGCGTTTCGAGGGGCTGGATCTGCGCGCCAATCATCACCTTGTCGCCAATCTGGCGCGGCGTGAGCGTCAAATCCACGGGGCGTCCGTCGCGAAGGACGGTGAGCTTCAGCGGCTGGTCCTGATGCGCCTTGATCGACGCCAGCAGGCGGTCGTACGGGATGTTCATTTCGCCGTTTGCAGCAGTCACGACGTCGCCGGCCCGCAGCCCGCCCTCGTCCGCCGGCTGTCCCTTGCTGATCGCCACCACCTGGGGATGCACCAGCGGCTGCACGCCGATGTCACCCATCTCGAACTTGCCCTGCGCATCGGGCACGAGCGTCAGGACACCCGCCTTGTTGGCGCGGACGTATCCGATCGCCACTTCCCGCTTCGCCTTGGAGACAATCGTCATGGCGAAGTCTTCCCAGGTGTCCACGGGTTTGCCGTCGATCGTGATGATGCGGTCGCCGATTTTCAGGCCGGCACGCTCACCAACGGAATCTGACGTGAACGCGCCAATGACAACCGATTGCTGTTCGTAGATTGGGACCTGCGCGCCGCGGTAGAGCACCGCGGCCATCACCACGAACGCCAGCAGGATGTTCATGACCGGGCCCATCACGAGGACCTGGAAACGCTGCCACTTGCCCTTGGAGAGGAATTCGTCTGGCGCCCCCGTCCGCGTATCCTCGGGGTTCTCGCCGGCCATCTTCACGTAGCCGCCGAGTGGGACGGCGCTGATGCAGTATTCCGTATCGCCGCGCCGGAAGCTGAGAAGCTTCGGGCCGAAGCCGAGCGAGAAGGTGAGCACGCGCACGCCAATGCGCCTGGCCATCAGAAAATGGCCGAGCT
Source organism: Acidobacteriota bacterium (assembly GCA_046726015.1). GTDB lineage: Bacteria > Acidobacteriota > Vicinamibacteria > Vicinamibacterales > 2-12-FULL-66-21 > QHWT01. The sequence goes on along the minus strand of JBKOZS010000209.1, from coordinate 25,379 downwards.
CATGGACGAAGATCAGGACGCCAAGAACGAACAAAAAGGCAAGAGTACTGGTCACGCTATCACCTTTTCAGGTCTAAGACGTCGATTGTACTCCAGCCGTCGCCCTGGCCGCGAACTCACGCGCCCAGGCGTCCACTTTTCGGACGTCATCAAGCCCGCCGATTGGCCCCGCCGCGGTGCGCTCGTAGGCATCCATCGCCTGCTCGATCACGGCAGGAATGGCGGTGAATGCCAGCCGATTCTCGAGGAAAGCCGCCACGGCCACCTCGTTCGCAGCATTCAGGACAATCGAGAGCCCTTCGGCGCCGCCCAGCGCGCGGAACGCCAGGTCGAGACAGCGGAAGCAGGCCGTGTCCGCCCGCTCGAAATCCAGCCGGCCGGCGCTCGCGAGATCCAGCAGCGGCAGCGGCGCGTCCCATCGCTCGGGGTACGAAAATGCGTACTGGATGGGAAGGCGCATGTCGGTCACGCCAAGCTGCGCGATCACGGAACCGTCGACGAGCTCGACCATCGAGTGCACGATCGACTGCGGGTGAACGACGACGTCGATCTGCGCCGGCCCGACGTCGAAAAGCCATCGTGCTTCGATCACCTCGAGACCCTTGTTCATCAGCGTCGCGGAATCGATGGTGATCTTCGGACCCATTCGCCAGGTCGGGTGCCGCAGCGCGTCGGCAGCGGTGACCTTCTGCAACTCCGACCGTGACATGCCACGGAATGGGCCACCCGAGGCCGTCAGGATCAGTTTCCGAACGTCGGCCGATCGACGTCCGTGCAGGCACTGGTGAATCGCGTTGTGCTCGCTGTCGACCGGCAGCACGGCCACGCCCTGGCGTTTCGCGGCGGCCATCACCACCGACCCGGCCATGACGAGGATTTCCTTGTTCGCGAGCGCGATCGTTTTCCCTGCCTCGATGGCCGCCAGCACCGCGTCGAGTGCGGCAGTGCCTGACGAAGCGAAGAGCACCAGGTCGGCCTCGGGATGCGTGGCCACTCGGAGCAGGCCTTCGGGGCCCGTCTCGCTCGCAAGCGCCACGCACGACGGACGGTATTTCTGGATCTGTTCGGCGAGCCGCGCCGCGTTGCCACCCGCCGCGAGACCGACCACGCGCAGCCGGTCCGGGTGCGCGTCCACCACCGCGAGCGCACTGCGTCCTATCGAGCCGGTCGAGCCGAGAATCGCGACCTTCTTCACGACAGATACCTGACGAACACGTAATAAACGGGCGCAGCAAACAACCAGCTGTCGATGCGGTCGAGCACACCGCCATGGCCGGGGATCAGATGCGACGAGTCCTTGACGCCGGCGCTACGCTTCAGCAGCGACTCGAACAGGTCCCCCACGATACCGAGTGCGGCGATGGTGGCGCCGAGCAGTGCGAGGACCGGCAGCATGGTGCTCGCAAAGACCCAGCGTCCGCCCACGATCATGGCGGCCGTCCCGAACACCATGCCACCAATGGCGCCCTCGAGCGTCTTCTTCGGGCTGATGAGCGGCGCGAGCGGCCGGCGTCCGAACGCGCGCCCGGTGTAGTACTGCGCCGAGTCGCTCACGATGATCACGAGCGCGAGAAGCAGGACCGCTTCGCGCCCGCTGATCGCGCGAACGGCCGCGAGCGCGCCGAGCGGCAATCCAATGTACAGGACCGGCAGCAGCGCCGCCGCACCATCGCGAAGAATTGCCGGCCCGGGATGGCCGGAGGCGACTGCGAGGGCGCCGACGAGAATCAGTGCCGTCATCAGCACGACCTCGACGGGCAGCCCGGGGATGCCGGTCGCCACGCACGCCGCGAGCACGGCCGCGCCGCACGCCGCACGCGGCACGTGCGTGTCGAGCGCCGTGGCAATCGCCGCATATTCGCCGAACGCCAGGAGCGCGGCAATCGACGCAAGCACGAGCGTCGCCACCGGCGGCAGGAACCAGACGATGCCGAAAACAACGGGGATGAGGACCAGCGCGGACAGGACGCGCGTCATCGACCCGCCACAGCGGGATGCTTGATGCCGCCGTAGCGCCGATCGCGCTTCTGATACGCGAGGATGGCTTCGAGCAGGTGACGTTTCCGGAAGTCGGGCCAGAGCGTGTCGGTCACCCAGATCTCCGCGTAAGCGATCTGCCACAGCAGGAAGTTGCTGACGCGCATCTCGCCGCTCGTCCGGATCAGTAAATCGGGGTCGGGCTGGCCGGCCGTGTAGAGGAACTCGCTGAACCGCTGCTCGTCGAGCGTGTCAGGGTCGACACCTTCAGCAATGATCCGCTTCGCGGCTTCGACGATTTCCGCGCGGCCGCCGTAATTGAGCGCGATGTTGAACTGCATGCCCGCGTTCGACGCGGTCTTTGCTTCCGCATCCGAGAGCTCTCCCTGGATGTCTGCCGCCAGATCCTCGGCGCGGCCGATCACGTGAAAGCGGATGTCGTTCCGAAGCAGCGTGTTCAGCTCGGACCGGAGGTACCGCTTCAGCAACATCATCAGCGTCGAGACTTCGCTCGCGGGACGCTTCCAGTTCTCAACCGAGAACGCATAGAGCGTGAGCACGCGGATGCCGAGACGTGCCGAGCCCTCGACCACTTCGCGCACCGATTCAATGCCGGCGCGGTGCCCCTCTACGCGTGGCAGGTGCCGCTGCGCGGCCCAGCGTCCGTTGCCGTCCATGATGACGGCGACGTGGGCCGGAAGGCGATCGAAGTTGATTTGCCGTGCGAGCGCCTCTTCGGCTGAGCCGGGGGTGAGGACGGCGAGAATCTGATCCAGCGACATGGGGCGAATACTGATGATAGACCGGGTGCCGGGGACGGGGCTACTGGATGCGGCTGCCGATGTAGAAGACGCAGCCTGCGGGTCAATGCTGAATGACGAATGCCACGTCCGGAAATGTCGGCATTTGGCATTTGACATTCGCCATTGACACTGGCGCCTCCAGCGTTCAACCGCGGCACCTCTCTCTATACCGGTTACCGGCGCCCGACGTGGACGCGCACGTCGGCCGGCGCGCCCGTGCCAGCATCGACGGCGCGCACCTCCACAAAGGCGAGGCCGCGTGGCGGCCAGGGCCACATCACCGAGCGCAGGTCCTGGTCCAGGCGAAACGACCGTACCGTGACGCCCCCGGCCCGCACGTCCACTTGCGTCTCACCTGGCGCGGCCGACTGGATGCGAAATTCCGCAACCGCGTTGTAAGCCGGAACATTGAACGCGCCCTTCCCGTGAATCGTCCCGACATCGCGTTTCAGCACGGAAGGCCAGCGGATCCCGTAATCCGGCCAGCTGCCAAGGCTGCGCGGTACCTGCGGCAAGACGATGACCGCCATGGCGATCCCGAGCGCAACGGCGCCGGCAATGGCCCATCGCGGCCGCGAGCGCCAGCCGCCTGCGAAGACCACCGCCCCGAGGACCAGCAGAAGCGGCTCGAATGGAGAGCGCAATCGCGCGCCTCCGAAACCACCAACGCTGGCGATCCCGATATTCAACCCCGCCCAGAGCAGGAACGCGAGCGCGAGTCGCGTGTTCCGGCACAGCACGGCTCCAGCCCACGCGAGGGTCGCCGCGACGATGAGCAGCACATCGGTACCGATGTGCGCGATGATCTTCCACAGGATCGCCGTCACCTGGCTGCCAGCGACGACATAGATCTGAAGCTGCCGGCCACCGTTCACATAGAACAAGGAACGCGCGCGTTCCGCGACGTTCTGCACGAAAGCTGTGGGATTCGACGCGATGAGACGCCACAGCGCCTCGGCGGTCGCCAGGTGTCCGGGCGCCGGTGCGCCGCTGCTGTCTCCTTCGACGTGAAACCCCGCGTGGCTGTCGATGAGCGTCAGTTGACCGAGTTCGCGCGAGAGCCCGATGCAATAGGGCGCGACCACGAGTGCAAGCCCCGCGAGATATGCGGCTGATTGCAGGAGCGCGACGCGACGTTTCGGTGCGGCGGCAACGTGAAGCGCCGCCAACGGGATCGCAAAGAACAGCGGCATCGATCGCGTCAGCGCCGCGAAGCCGAACGCAGCACCGGCAACGCCAAACCCCAGTGGACCCGCATCCCTCGTGAGAGCACGCGCGTACAACACGAACGCGAGCAGCAACAGCGGAATGTAGAGCGTCTCCTGGGATGTCGACCATACGTTGAAGATGCTGGAGACCGACAGCGCGTACGCGGCGCTCGCCCACAGTCCGGTCGCCGTCGAATGGAGCATGCGGCCGAGCGCGAACACCAGGACGATCGCGATCGTCGACAACACGACCTGCGCGAACTGCGCCGTGAACGGCATTCCGGGAAACATCAGAAACACAGAGAGGAACGTTGCGTACAGCGGGGGGAGCGCGTACACGCGGCCGGCGGCCACGTACTTCGCGACGTCGAACGACCACTGCCAGCCATCCGGGCCGCGCGCCAGCAGCAGGGCGTTTGCGAGATACCGGTCCGGATCTTCCCAGGTGAAACCCGGCGTGCGAACGGCCAACAGCAGATACACGAGGCGAACGCTGAAGCCCACGGCCACGATCGCGGCGAGCGCCAGCCACCATCGATTCCGTGGCGGCCGAGTCTCCGGGAAACCTCCGTCGCTGCCGCGCATGCGTTGATACAGTATAGGGTCGTGGACACGCTGACGACCGTGCGCCTTCGTGCCACGCTGCCGTTTGTTCTTGCGTTGCTGATCACCGCCTACGGCGCGATCCTCAGGCTCGACGTCATCAACCTGCGTTACGGTCCGATCGATCATCCGGCGTGGGCGCGCGTCGTGACGCAGTCTGCGACGCCGCTGGCGCGACACGTAAAACCCGTCCAGTACTGGTGGCATCCCGATCCGACGCCGTACGTTGGCGGCGATCCCTACAGCTACATCCGCCACGCGCGCGAGATGCGATCGTTCTACCAGGCGCACGTGCGTGAACCGGTATTCCTCGCGATCACACGGGCATTTCTCTGGCTCACCGACTGGCAGGACGTGGGGATCAGTTTCGCGTCCGCGACGATGTCGACGCTCTGCATCTTCGCGACGTTTCTGCTCGGCCGCGCGGCGTTCTCCACGCCCGTGGGACTTCTCGCCGCGCTGGCGCTCGCGATCGAATTCGACGAGATCAGCTGGGCTGCCGACGGCTGGCGCGATGACACCTTTACCTGCATGCTCCTGCTCACCGCGTGGGCGCTGGTGCGGCTGCGCCAGCAGCCGACCAGGTGGCGCGCCGGCGTCGCAGGAGTGCTCGGCGCCGCCGCATGCCTCACACGCATCACCTCCATTTCGTGGCTCGTTCCGGCGCTGCTGCTGGTGTGCATCGATGGACCGCGCGTCGAGTGGCGGCGTCGCGCGGCGCTGGTCTCGATCTCGGCGCTTATCACCGCGGTGCTCGTCGCGCCCTATCTAATCGCGTGCGCGCGCGAGATGGGCGATTCCCTGATATCCATAAACGCGCACACGGTGTATTACCGCGCCGGCGAAGGGGTCTCCTTCCAGGCGCCCATGAGCGCGTCGTCGTACATTGCCAGCAAGATCGCGGAGCGTCCGATTCGGCAGATCGATACCGCCATCACGGGGATCTTCGTCTGGCCGATGACCAACAAGTGGGCGAGCTACAACGTGTGGATTCCCTATGCCGGCCGTGTGCTGGAGATGCTGGCGATCGCGGGCTTGCTGCTGTTTCTCTCTAACCGCAACGGGCGCCTGCTGCTCGGCATCGCGCTGACCTCACTGGTGCCGTATGCCTTCACCTGGAACATCGCGGGTGGGCGCGAGTGGCGGTTCGTCATGCACGTGTATCCGATCTACTTGATGGCCGCGTGGTACACCGTCGAGTTCGTGGTGCGCGGCGCACGTGCCCTGCGGGATCCGCCACGGCGCCAGGCGCTTCGACGGCCGCGCGCGATCGCGACTGGCGCCGGTGCAGCTGCCGCGATTGCGCTGACGGTGTTTGCGTATGGGCGCCTGCCCTACCTGGTCTACTGGGAAGCGCTGCGCAAGGGAGATGAAGTGACGATTCCCGCCGGCAACCGGGACGGCGCGTTCTATTCAAAAGGATGGTCGCCCTGGAACACGGAAGGGGCCGTCACGGCGCGAGTGGTGCTCGGCACCAGGGGTACCATCGCGCTGCCGCTACCCGAGCGTCGGCCTTACCGCATCACGATGCGCATCGACCCCGCAACGCCGGCCGAACCGCGAAACGTGTCCGTCTTGCTGAACGGTCGCTTCCTGAAGCGTCTCGGTCTCGAGTGGAATCCTCAGCGCGTGGGATCGTACTCGGTGGATGTAGAGCCGGAGTTCGTTCGGCCGGGTGCCGCCTCGCTTCAACTGGTCGCCGACAGTGCGCTTCCGGCGCGGGCGGCCGGCCCACGATACGCGTGGATCGATCCCGACACGCCGGTCTCGCTGCGAGTGTGGTACGTGCGGATTCATCCGCTATAGCCGCGGCTCAATACTCGACCTTCATCAAAAACAACCCACACGCCGGCGCCGTCCGTCCGGCCTGCGATCGATCGCGGCTTGCCAGCAACCGCGGCACATCGTCGGCCGCGCGCCGGCGCAGGCCAATCTCCACGAGCGTACCGGTGACCGCGCGCACCATGTGACGGAGAAATCCCTCGCCGCACATCTCGAAGACCAGCAGTTGTCCGTCGCTCGAAGAGGTCTGCTCGCTCCAACGCGCAGACATGACGGTGCGGATGGTCGTGTGCACGGTGCTTCCCGTCCCCTGGAACACGGCGAAATCGTGCTCGCCGACCAGCGCGTCCGCGGCGTGCTGCATCACGTCAACGGCGAGTGGCTGAGGCACGTGCCATGCGTACTGGCGGATGAACGGTGGCATCGCGGCGCCATTCCAGATGCGGTACTCGTATGTTTTGGAGCGTGCGCTGAAGCGCGCGTGAAAGTCGTCTGCGACTGTGACGAGATCGAACACACGGATCGTCGGCGGCAGGTTCGCATTCAGCGCGCGACCCAGCGTCTCATCGTCCAGCGCCGTGGCGAGCCGTACGCTGGCGACTTGTCCGACGGCATGCACCCCCGCATCCGTGCGGCCGGCGCCGTGCACCGTGACCGCAGTTCCCTCGATCCTGGCGAGCGCGTCTTCGATCGCTCCCTGGATCGAGGTCCCGCTTTCCTGCCGCTGCCAGCCGACGAACTCAGTTCCGTCGTACTGGATCAGAAAGCGAATCGTCCGCACGCCAAAAGCCCAATGTTTCTACATACAAAAAAAGGGGGCTGTCCCCTTTTTTCGCGAATAAAGGGGGCTGTCCCCTTTTTTGGTGGCGTCATGCGCGGGAGCCGGGCTTCGTAACAGGCAGGCCTTTCGCACACATCGGGCACGACTCGGGCGGATACGTCGGGACTTCCATGCGTACGAGCGACTGCAGGGGAACGTTCAGCCGTGCAGGGTCGCTCCCGCGGTCGATGATCGCTGCGGTCCCGACCACGGTGGCGCCTGCAGCCTCCGCGACGGCTATCGTCTCGCGCGTCGACCCGCCCGTCGTGATCACGTCTTCAACGACGAGGACGCGTTCGTCGGGGGAGAGCGTAAAGCCGCGCCGCAGAACGAGAGTGCCCTCCTGACGCTCGGCGAACAACGCGCGCACATTCAGGGCGCGCCCCACTTCCTGCCCGATGACGACGCCGCCGAGTGCCGGGGAAAGCACCGCGGTCGGCTGGAGGTGACGTGTCCGCGCCGCAAGCGCCGACCCAAGCTGCTCGGCAAGGTCGGGATACTGCAGCACGAGCGCGCTCTGCAGGTAACGACCGCTGTGCAATCCCGACGACAGCTTGAAGTGCCCTTCGAGCAAGGCACCCGACTGGCGGAAGTGATCGAGAACCTCTGATTCCTTCATCTCAGTTGGTAGTTCGAAGATTTTTGCCATTTCGGAGGTTGTCCTCGAACAGTTTCAGGATTCGTTTGTACTCGTCCGCCCAGCTGGTCTCCCGCTCGAACCCATGGTTCTCCACGGGATAGGCCGCGAGGTCCCAGTTTTCCTTGCGCAACTCGATGAGCCGCTGCGCGAGCCGCACGGAATCCTGGAACAGGACGTTGGTGTCGACCATGCCATGGCAGATGAGCAGGGCGCCCTTCAAGCCGTCGGCAAAGTAAATCGGCGAGCTTCGGCGGTACGCCTCCGCATCCTTCTGCGGGATGTTGAGAATGTTCGAGGTGTAGCCGTGGTTATAGTGCGCCCAGTCCGTCACGGGCCTGAGCGCCGCGCCCGCGGCAAACACGTCGGGCGTCGTGAACATCGCCATCAGGGTGATGAACCCGCCGTAGCTCCCCCCGTAGACGCCAATACGCCGGGGATTCACCTGCTCCTTCGCGACGATGTATTTCGCGCCGTCGACAACGTCCTCCAGATCCTTGCCACCCATGTGACGGTAGATCGCAGTGCGCCAGTCGCGGCCGTAGCCGGAGCTCGCACGGTAGTCGACGTCGAGTACCACGTAGCCGCGCGCCGCAAGCAGGTTGTGAAACATGTACTCGCGGAAATAGCTCGCCCAGTACTTGTGAGCGTTCTGCGCATATCCCGCCCCGTGAACGAACACCACGCCAGGACGCAATGGATCGCGCCGCGCGCCGATCATCTCCGGCGTGAACAACCGCGCGTACACGTCAACGCCGTCACGCGCCTTGAATGTGATCACTTTCGGATCGATCCAGTTGAACGATCGCCACTCCGCTATTGGCGTCGTCGTGATCTGCTGCGCCGGCGCACCAGGCTTGTTCGGCATCAAGTACACTTCCGGCGGCTTGTTGCTGTATGAATAGACCAGGCCAACCGTCGATTCATCCGGAGATACCTCGGTCTGATTGGACCCAACCATCGAAGTGATTTTCGTACGTGTGCCGCCGTCGACCGGGACGGTATACAAGTGCCGTTCACCGGGGTGCTCCTCGGTGCTCGTGACGTAGAACTTCTGGTGATCGCGCGCCAGCACCGCGTTCGTGATCTCCCACTTGCCGGACGTGAGTTGCTTCGCCTTCGCGGATGGATCGCTCACGTCGAGCGTGTAGAGATGCATCCAGCCGTCGCGCTCGGAGAGGAACCACACGCGGTGATTGTCAGGAAGGAACGACACTCCGGAGACGCCGAACCCGGCGCCCGCCTCGCGGATCCACGCATCATCGTGCAGCGTGTCGACGACGCGCGTCTTGCCTGACTCAGGATCGATCGCCACGTACCAGCGATCCTTGTTGTCGGCCGATCGCGCACCCGCCACGGCAAACTTCCCATCGTCGGAGACGTCGGGCATCGACCACCGGATTTCGCGGTCGGCGCGACGCCCGGGCTTCGGCGTTTGAGTCTCCGCCGGCTCCGCTGCAGGCGCCGCAGGAGCCGCGGCCGCCTTTTCGCTCTCGTCAACCGGAGGCGCGAAACTTCCATCGGCCCAGACCGACTTGCCTGTCTTCAGATTCAATACCGCGAGCAGCCGGCGATCCTGTGTGTCGCCGACCACCGTGCGGCCTGGAATGTCTTCGGTGTAGCCGGTTTCGTTCACGTAATTCGGGACGATGATGTTACGCGCGCCAGTCGGACGCTCGGACACGAGGATGAACACGTGCGCATCGTCGGCAGACAGCATCAGGTCGGTCGCGGTCTGGCGTTCCTGCAGTTCGAACGTCGGCAGCTTCTCTTGCTTCTCCTTGTCCTCGGTCTTTTTCTTCTTTTCCTTCTGCTCGCGAACCGCATCGAACAGTTTCTCTTCTTCGTCGCGGATGAACTTCTGACTGTCGGTGAGGCGTGGGTCGGTCTTCTTGGGCGCGACGTCGGTCAACTGCTCGACGATCGCGGCCCCTCCGCCATCTGCCGGGACGATGAAGAGGTTGCCGTCGCGGACGAACGTGATGGCCGTATCGCGTCGCGCCCAGCGCGGGTTGCTTTCGTTGCCTGTCGTGCGCGTGATCTGACGTCGCACGCCGTTCGCCTCGAGCAGGACGATGTCCCCCTTGTCCACGAAGACGACGCGCCGATGGGCCTCGTCCCACCGGCCGTTCGCAGGTGGCGCGGTCTTCTTCTGCTCGTCGGTGAGGCGTACCGGCGACCCGCCCTCGCGGCCGATGACGTAGGTCGTCGCTTCGTCTTCAGCCGGCTTGCGCCATTCGAAATAGAGCTTCTGCGAATCGGCGGACCAGCGGAGACCGTCGGGCGCATAACCCACCAGGTCGGGGCCCCGCATGATGCTGTCGACCGTCAAAGCAAAACGAACGTCTTTTGTTGGCGGGGCCTGCGCCACGAGCGTGGGGGCGGCGAGTGCCGCAACCAGGGCAAAAACGACAACGGTGAGCTGGCGATTGGGCATAATCAATAGTTGTTGAGGTCGGGCGGCAGAACGGATCTTGCTCATCTCCCGTCTAACGCCTCGGAGTTTCCTGATCTTGGAGAATACTTTAATGTGTTTGTATCAGCCATTTAAGGCTTCTTTCGCGCGTACCCTCGTGACGGCCGCGGGAGCTTTCCTGTTCGTTTCCGGCATGACGCTGTCCGCTTTCGGACAGACGGTTCCGACGTCTACTCCTACAGCCCGCGGGCTCCAGGCACCGACGCTGCCTCCGTCGCCGGTCGCGGACGGGCAACCACTCAGCATGGACGAAGCCGTGCGGATGGCGCTCGAGAACAACCTCGGGATCCAGCAGGAAAAGCTCAATCCGCAGATCCAGACGATGGGTGTGGCGCGCGCACAGGGGGCGTTCAAGCCGGAGTTGTTCTCGACGTTGAGTCAACGCAGCGCCACGGCTCCGCCGACGGACTTCCTCTCGCTCGGTGGCGAGACCTCCGTCACGAACAAGAATTTCTTTACACAGGCCGGCGTGCAGCAGGCACTCCCCTTCGGAGGGGGAAGCTACGCCCTCTCACTCGACGGTTCACGGGCCGTGTCCAACGCACCGCGCGTGCCCTTCAGCCCGCAGCTCGGGTCGAACCTGAACGCGCAGTTCACGCAGCCGCTCCTCCGCAACTTCAGGATCGATCCATTGCGGCAGCAGGTGCTCCTCGCGCACACGCAGGAGCGCATCGCGGACATTCAGCTCCAGCAGCGCATCACGCAGACCTCACGGAACGTGCGTTCGGCGTATTACACGCTGGTCGGCGCGGTGGCGGGCCTCGAGGTGGCGCAGCAGTCGCTCGAGCTCGCACGTGAATCACTGCGCAACAACCAGACGCGCGTGGAAGTCGGCACCATGGCGCCGATCGACATCGTCGCGGCGCAGGCAGAAGTCGCCAGCAACGAGGAAAACGTCATAATCCAGGAAGCAGCGATCCAGAGCGCGCAGGACCTGCTCCGTACGCTCGTGTTGAACCCGCAGCAGCCCGGCTTCTGGACGGCCAAGTTCCGGCCAACCGATCAACCAGTGCTCGCGGCCACGCCGATCGACGTGGATGCGGCGATCAACAATGCGCTCGCGAACCGCACGGATCTGCTCGAGTTCAAGCGGAACATGGAGACCACCGACATCAACTTGAAGTTTGCACAGAACCAGCGGCTGCCTGGTGTCGATCTCAGCGCGCGGTACGGTGTCACTGGCGTCGGCGGCACACAGTTCGCCTTCAGGAACTTCGGCGCCAATGGCGAGCCGCTCGAGGTGCCGGAGCGGACGATCGGCGCGGTCCGCAGCTTTAGCGACGTGCTGCGCGATGTGTTCGGCAACGATTTCAAGACGTGGAGCTTTGGTGTCAACGTCTCGTACCCGATCGGCACGAGCACGGCTGATGCCGCCGTCGCGCAGGGGAGGCTCCAAAAGCAACACGACCAGACGAACCTCGCCGAGCGCGAGATGCTGGTTGCGAGGGAGGTTCGCGAGGCCGGGCGCCAGGTCAACACGAACCTGAAGCGAGTCGAGGCCACGCGCAAGGCGCGCGAGCTCGCGGAGAAGCGGCTGGAGGCGGAGCAGAAGCGCTTCACGGTCGGTCTCTCGAGCACGTTCGAGCTCTTCCAGGCGCAGCGCGACCTCGCGCGCGCCCGCCAGTCCGAGCTGAACGCGACGATCGATTACAACCGTTCGCTGGTCGACTTCGAGACGGTCCAGACATCGCCCATCGCGGGTGGACGGTAGGCAGTCAACCGTTCACGGTTCACGGTCAGCGGCACTGAGGGCCGGTTCGCTTGCGCGGGCCGGCCCTTTTTCGTTTGCGGTTCGCGGTCCGTCTCCGTCAACCGTCCTCCGTCCACCGTCTGTTACACTCCCGCTGTGGCGAAGCTGACCGTGACGGTCATCACACGCGACGAGGCGGAGAACATTGACGGCTGCCTGGTCTCCGTGGCGTTTGCCGACGAGATCGTCATCGTTGATTCAGGCAGCACCGACGACACCGTCGCGATTGCCCGCCGGCATGGTGCGCGCGTCGAGGTGCGGGGGTGGCCCGGCTACGGCGCCCAGAGAAACTACGCGGCATCACTCGCCTCGAACGACTGGATCCTGGCGATTGACGCTGACGAGCGCATCTCGCCGGAGCTCGCGGCGGAGATCAAGTCCCTGCTCGAATTCGAGCCGTCGCGGCGCGGCTACCGGATGCCCCGCGTCACGTGGTATCTCGGGCGCTGGATTCGTGGCACCGACTGGTATCCCGATTACCAGTTGCGGCTGTACGATCGCCGCGCGGGACAATGGAATGCGCGCCGCGTGCACGAGTCGATTGCGCTCGACGACGAACCGGGCCTCCTGCACCACGAGCTTCAGCACCTCGCGTATCGCGACATCAGCCATCACCTCTCGACCATCGACCGCTACACGACGCTCGCGGCCGAACAATGGGCCGAGGAGGGACGCCGAGTCTCGCTCGCAGGCGTGGTCCTGCATCCGCCGTTTGCGTTCTTGCGGAACTACGTCCTGCGCGGCGGGTTCAAAGAAGGAACGGCCGGCCTGCTCGTGTCGGTGCTCAACTCGTATTACGTGTTTTTGAAGATGGCGAAACTGTGGGAACTGGATCGGCGCCGGGGTGCGAGATCCGAGGTCCGAGGTCCAACGGAACTTGCTGACTCAAACGGTAGAGCTCCATCCTCAACGCCCGGGCCTCGATCCTCGGCCCTCGGACCTCGGTAGGATGTTTTCTCTCCACATCGATACCGCTCGCACCTGGCGTGGCGGGCAGAACCAGGTCCTGCTGACCGTGCTTGGCTTGCGCGCGCTCGGGCATCGCGCGATGCTGGTGGCCCACCCGGCGGGAGAGCTGCGGCAGCGGGCGCGCGAAGGGCTCGAGCTCCTTCCGCTCTCGCCCAGGACGGAAATGGATCTCAGCGCCGCGTGGCGGCTGGCGCGCGTGGTCGCCCAGGAACGACCCGATATCGTCCACGCGCACGATCCGCACGGCGTGGCGATGGCGGCGCTGGCCCTGTCCATGAGCACGCAGGCGACGAAGCCACCATTAGTCGCCGCGCGCCGGGTTGATTTTCACCTCAAGGGCAACGCACTGTCGCGCTGGAAGTACCGGCAGGTTGATTGCTTCATCTGCGCGTCCGAGTTCATTCGCCGGATGCTTGCCGGCGATGGCGTCGAAGAAGGGCGCACCGTGACGGTACACGAGGGGATTGACCTTGGCCGCGTGGACGCGGCGCCGCCGGCCGATCTGCACGCGGAGTTGTGGCTTCCCCGGCAGGCACCCATCATTGGAAACGTGGCCGCGCTCGTGCCGCACAAAGGGCAGCGCCACCTGATTGATGCCGCCGCGCTGGTCGTCCAGAAAGTGCCGGACGCCCGGTTCATCATTGCAGGCGAAGGCGAGCTGCGGCCTGCGCTCGAACGGCAGATCAAAGAGCATCACCTCGAGAAGCACGTGCTGCTCGCGGGATTCAGACCGGACGTGCTGTCGGTGCACAAGGCATTCAGCATCTTCGTCATGAGCTCGATCACCGAGGGGCTCGGGACGTCGTTGCTCGATGCGATGGCATGCGCGAAGCCAATCGTGGCGACAAGTACGGGAGGCATCCCCGAAGTCGTGGTCGACGGGGAGACTGGCATCCTCGTAGCGCCGCGCGATCACGAGGCGCTGGCACGCGCCATCATCGCCTTGTTGTCTGACGAGCGCTCTCAGCGGGTAATGGGCGGAGAAGGGCTTCTCCGGGTCCGCGAGCGGTTCAGCGCGGAGCGCATGGTGCAGGACACGCTAGCGGTGTACCGCCGCGTCGCCCAGCACGCGCATGTCGAAACGTGAAGTTGCCAGTTACTTCAGGCGTATCGCCAACAACCCCGGCCTGCAGCCCGAATGCGTGCGCGGGCAATCATCGAACGTGACCGCGGCGCCGTTATTCGAGAACGTGACGCCGCGCGCGATGCGTGACGAAGGGGAGGTGTCCGGTTCGATGAGGCTCACGGCCCCAAGGTTCGCACCGGTGTGTGCGTCGAAGACACGGAGTTGGTAGCCGTTCACGATAAAGCCCACGCGGCCGCCGTCCGGCGTCCAGGCAATCTCGCTGGCTTCCTCCGACTCACCGTTCAGCGTCTGCACCACGCGTGCGTTCGTTGCGGTGCCAATCTTCAGCGACTGGCAGCGCCCCAGCGCGCAACGCGCCTCGAGGATGTAGGCGACGAGGTCCCCGGACGGAGAGGGCACCGCCTGCGTGACCTGCCGGCTGCCCAGCAACCATCCGCCCGCGAACCCGGCGAGCGCACCGACAAACGCGACGATCACCGTGGCGACGAACGCGCCGGCGCGGCGCGACCGCGCGGCCGGCAGATTCCCCTGAGCGGACATTGCGAGTCTCCCTGCCGGCGGCCGTAGCCGCAGGCGTTCATCATGCCGACGTGGCAGATCGAAAAATCGAAGCGGACCGGATCGATCGGATCGATCGCGCGCAGCGAGGCCGTGATCTCCGCGGCCATGCGCCACCCCGGCGATGCATAGCGCGTAAGGCGCAGGCACCTGCCCAGCCGGATGACGTGCGTGTCGAGCGGCACGATCAACTTCGAGGGCGGAAGCGAGTGCCAGACGCCGAGATCCACTTCGTCGCGGCGCACCATCCACCGCAGGAACAGGTTCAATCGCTTGCAGCCGCTGCCCGCGGAGGGGCGCGGGAAAAAGTAGCAGACACCGGCGCGCTTCGGCACCCGCCCGTAGACCGATCGCAGATCCAGCGCGAGTGCGCGCTGCGAAAAGCTCTCGAGCGCGTCACTGATGTCTACCGCTTCGTCGCTGTAGCCCTCGAGAAAAAATTTCTCGATCGACGTGGCACGATCCAGCATCTGCCGGAGCACCCACAGCAACGCGGCAATGTCGACGCCACGCGTCCACCGGTGCACCATCGCGCGCAGTTCCGGATGCGGCGCTGCCGGATCGAAACCGCGCACGAACGCCGCTGGCCGTGGCCCCAGGATCTTCGTCAGCGTCTCGATGGTGTTGAGCACGCTCGCCACGCGACCGAACGCCAGCGCCGCCGCGCAGAATCCCACGATCTCCTGGTCTGCCGGATTCGTGTATCGCCTGACCACCTGGATCGGATCCGCCGCCGCATCCTCGCGGTTGTAGTCCTCGTAGAGCCGCTCGAGACGCGGAAGGAGCGCGACCGCGACGGCGTTAGAAGCTCGTAATCGGCTCACCGGCGCGACACATCGGACATTCGGCAACAGGATAGTTTTCGGGAGCCTTGTATTCCGCGAGCGCGTAGTTGGGGACCCCTGCGTCGGTCACCGCCTCCATGCGGTCGCAGATCTCCACGGTTGCGAGCACGGTCCCGCCGGTTTTCTTGACCAGCTGGGCGCAGCGCTCGAACGTCTTCCCCGTATTCCGCACATCGTCGGCGATGAGCACGCGCTTGCCGGCCATCTCGCGCGCGTAGAAGTCGCGCAGAAAGAAGTCGTGGTTGCCGCGACTGCTGAACGGCGCGAAGCTGCAGGGCGGATGCGTGAGCGCCCGGCGGCCGTCGAGCAGTCCGGCCAGCGTGTGCGCGAGCAGCGCACCACCCATCACGGGGCCAGCCACGACTTCGGTTTTCTCGAGCAGGTCCCCGGGCAATACCTCGAGGAGATCCTGCGCCAGACGCCAGATCGTCGATGGATGGCGAAACAACCGGTGCGCATTCAGGTACACCCGGCCGTGATAGCCGTTCCCGTAATCGAAGTGCCCGTTGCGCATGAGCACTTCGAAATCCTGCAGTTGCCTGAGCGCCTGGTGGCGCAAGTCGTCAACTCTGCTCATTCCGATACACCACTCTTCCACCCACAATCGTCGCCGCGACGCCGCCGCGCAGTGTCCACCCGTCGAACGGCGTGTTTTTTGATTTCGATCGCAGCGCCGATGCACGCACCGTCACGGCGGCATCGGGGGCGAGAACCGTCACGTCGGCCGGCGTTCCTTCGGCCAGCGATCCACCGGGCAGGTTCAGCACCCGCGCCGGGTTCGCCGACAGGAGCTCGATCATCCGACGGAGGCCGATGCGGCCGGCATGAACGAGGCGATCGAACACGAGCGGCACCGCGGTCTCGAGACCCACGATCCCGAATGGCGCGCGATCGAACTCGACGAGCTTCTCGTCGAGATGATGCGGCGCATGGTCGGTGGCGATCACGTCAACGGTGCCATCGACGAGGCCCTCGAGCATCGCGTCGCGGTCCGCCGCCTCGCGCAGCGGCGGGTTCATCTTCACGTTGGTGTCGTAGCGGGTCGGCCGCTCGAGCGATTCATCGGTCAGGATGAAATGATGCGGCGCGACCTCGCAGGTCACGCGCGACCCGCCGCGCATCTTCGCGTCCCGCACCGCGCGAACGGACTGGCGCGCGCTCATGTGTGCGACATGGAATGGGCCGCCGGTGAGCTCCGCGAGCGCGATGTCGCGCTCCACCATGATGGATTCGGCGACGCCAGGAATGCCCCACAGGCCCATCGTCGCCGCACGGTAGCCTTCGTGGGCGACCCCGTCACCTTTCAACGAGGGGTCTTCGCAGTGATCGATGATCGGCACGCCGAGCATGCCCGCGTATTCGAGCGCGCGGCGCATCAACAGCGCGGTCGCCACCGGCCGGCCATCGTCGCTGAAGGCGACGCATCCGGACGCCTTCTGGGCGCCTAGTTCCGACAGTTGCTCTCCGCGCGATCCAAGAGAGACCGCGCCGATCGGATATACGCGTGCGAGGTTGGCTTCCTGCGCCTTCCGCAGGATCAGCTCGGTGATGCCCGGGTGATCGTTGACAGGATCCGTGTTCGGCATGCATGCGACGGCGGTGAACCCGCCGGCCACGGCCGACGCCGTGCCGGTCGCAATCGTTTCCTTGTGTTCCTGTCCCGGCTCGCGGAGATGCACGTGAATGTCGATGAGTCCCGGCGCCACAATCCAGCCGCGCTTCATCTCGAATACGTCGGCCCCCTCGACGGGGAGTCCCCGGCCGACGCGCGCGATGGCGCCATTTTCGATCAGCACGTCCATCTCGCCGTCACGCTCGTTGGCGGGATCGACAACGCGTCCGCCCTTGAGCAACAACTTCATCAATCTGCCTCTGCCTCCTGGCCGGCGAGCAGGTACAAGACGGCCATCCGGACGGCAACGCCATTCGACACCTGCTCGAGAATCACCGAGAACGGGCCGTCAGCCACGTCGGAGTCGATCTCGACGCCGCGATTCATCGGTCCGGGGTGCATGATGATCACATCCTCTTTCGCGCGGCGCAGCCGCTCCGGTGTCAGGCCGAAGAGCGTGAAATATTCCCGCGTGGACGGGATGAAGTGACCGTGCATCCGTTCATGCTGAATGCGCAGCATCATCACCACGTCGGCCGCGTCCACCGCTTCGTCGATCGAGGTCGTCGGCCGGACGCCGAACCGCGCGAGCTCCGCCGGCATGAGCGTCGCGGGGCCGCACGCCCAGACCTCCGCTCCCATCTTGTTCAGCAGCTGCACGTTCGATCGCAGCACGCGGCTGTGCATCAGGTCGCCAACGATGGCAACCTTCAGTCCGTCGAGCCGCTTCTTGTGTTCGCGGATCGTGAACGCATCGAGCAGCGCCTGCGTCGGGTGCTCGTGCATGCCGTCGCCGGCGTTGATGATGACGGATCGGCACAGACGTGCCAGCAGGTGCGGTGCGCCGGACGAGGCATGCCGCATCACAATCATGTCCGGGGCCATCGCCTCGAGGTTCCGCACCGTGTCCAGCAACGTTTCACCTTTCGTGACACTCGACGTCGCCACCGCGATGCTCAGCGTGTCGGCGCTGAGCCGCTTTTCGGCGACTTCGAACGACGTGCGGGTGCGGGTGCTGGGCTCGAAGAACAGGTTCACGACCGTCCGGCCGCGCAGCGTCGGCACCTTCTTGATCGGCCGCGCTGCGATCTCTTTCATTGCCTCCGCGGTGTCGAGGATCCGCTGAATCTCTTCCGCCTCGAGATCCGCGATGCCGAGGAGGTGGCGTGATCGGAGCATCAGTCACCCTCCGGCTGGTTGACCAGCACCTCGTCGGCGCCGTCGATCTCCTGCAACCGCACCTGGACGCTTTCCTTCGGTGACGTCGGCAAGTTCTTGCCGACGTAGTCCGCCTTGATTGGCAGCTCTCGATGCCCGCGATCGACGAGCACAATCAGCTGAATTGCCCGCGGGCGGCCGAAGTCAATCAGCGCGTCGAGCGCTGCGCGAATCGTTCGCCCGGTGTAGAGCACATCGTCCACCAGCAGGATGCGCTTGTCGTCGATCGAGAACGGCACTTCGGTGCGGCGCACGACCGGTTGCGGACCGACCGGCTGGCGCATGAGATCGTCGCGGTACAGGGTGATATCGAGTGCGCCGGTAGGGACGTCTTCACCGTTGATCTCGCGGAGGCTGTGCGCGATACGTCGCGCGAGCGGGACGCCGCGCGTGCGGATACCGACGAGCGCGAGCTCGCTGGTGCCACGATTGCGTTCGAGGATTTCGTGGGCGATACGGGTGAGGGCGCGGGCCATCCGGTCCGCGTCCATGACTTGCGGCATGCAGGCACCTCTTCGCGTCCTCTCCGGGACGCAGTTAAAGAGTTGCCGGTGATCCTATCACGGATACGCGCCTGCCACGCCGGAGCCGCGACGCGGCGCAGGCGGGCGATGTGCGACGCGCGAGGTGCGATGCGCGCGAGGTGCGTCTGGCGATTAGCGATTCGAGACTCGAAGTTCGTACCATTCACCGTCGATAGCCAGCGGTATCGAGCCGGTCCAGCTGAGGATCGACGCACGTGGTTGATATTGATCATTTACAACGAACACGCGGTTCACGCGGGTCAGGGTGACCGACGGACGCTCCTTCGGTGCGGCCTCACCTTCCCGAGGAGGTGGCGCGGGATACGCCTTGAATCGGACGGCGTCCGGCTCGTTCGAACCAGGCGGCAGCGGCACGGCACCACGGAAACATCCGCTGCGGACGATGCGAAATTCAGGCAAACCGCGATCCGAGTCAAACCATCGCGAGGCGCCGGACCCGTCCGTCGCGCGCACCGAAAACGCGACGGCGGCATTTTGCAGCTCGGTGCAGGCTTCCACGTACACGAACATCTTCGGATCCGGAATGTTGCCCGATCCTGCCGGGGCACTCTCCACGAGCTTCCTTTCGCGCGCCATCTCCTTGGCCGCGACCGTGTAGATCCACGGATGATCGTCCATCACGATCTCGCGAGAGGCATTCGTCAGGTCGAAGCGCTGCGGGGCAGGCGCATAACGAATCTCGGTGGGCCCGGACTCGCTCACCATGTTGTTGTCGGTGGAGACCCACAACAACGGATGCGCCCCTTCGTGGCGTCCGTGGAACGGTGGCACTTCATGTTTCGGCCCCTGGAACTCCTCCGCGATCACCTTCCCGGCGCGGTCGAGCGTTACCCCATAGACGAATTCGATGTCGGTCGTGCGGCCCCAGGTGGCCATGAGCCGGTCCGTTTTGGTGCCGCCATCCTCATTCGTGAAGATCACCGAATAGCGGAACTGTCGCCCTCGTGGCGCAGGGACGATTTCGTACCACATGAACACCGGTACGTCCGTGAACCGGCCGACCGTGTTCGGCCGCGCGTAGAGCACCGGCGCCATCGACTGCGCGACGAAGTCGTCACCGGCCGGCGTGATGACGACGATGTCGACGCGTGAAAGAGAGGCAGCCCCTGCCTGCTTCGCGGAGAGTGCCGGGTCCGCCTCGATGCGCAGCCGATGCTCCCCCGCGTCGATCCGGCCGAGCGTGATGTGATAATCGGCATTCTCGGGCCCGCGGGTCAGCAGCACATGCTGTGAATACTTCCCGTCCACGAGCACGCGCAGCGCCGCGCCCTCGCTGCCTTCCTTACCCCAGTCGCACGGCTGACATGACGCGTAAATAACCGCGACGCCTTCCCCTGCGGCAGACGCCTTGAACATTTGATCGACTGGCAGCGGTCCCGCTGAGGCGCGAACGGCACCGAGCATGAGGACCGCGAGACAGATTAGAAGGGGCATGCGGGCATCCTATCGTGAATCTCACCGATTCAGGATTCGGATCAGGGACTGGGGATTATGGATTCTGGATCAGGGATTCCGGAGGGATCAGGGATTCGCGATTCACCTGCGGTGCGAAGGAATGAAGGTGATCGGCCGCTCAGAGCTGAACTTGAAAAGGTCCGCACGTGCGTAGCCGTCCATGTCGCGGCCGATAGGCAGGCCCAGGAAATAGAGAATCGTCGGCGTGACATCGACGATTGATCCGCGCTGGTGACGGCCGGGCGCAACCGAGGTGCCGAACGCGAGCAGGAATCCGTCGGGGGCGCGCTCGTGCGTGCCGCTCAAGTCCGGTTCGCGCAGGAAACGTGCAACCGCGTGCTTCAGTGGATCGATCGGCTGCATGCCGAAGCCAGACACGACGAGCAGCAGATCGCCGGCGGCGAGCCGATCGAGCGCGGCGCCGATCTCGCCGTCGATGTAGCCGTAGTACCGATCGAGCGTTGGACCGAGCCGTTGACGATCCGCTTCGGACACGGCGCCAAACGACCGGGGCTGCGCGTAGCGCAGGAAGTAATGGCCAATCGTGTCGAGGCCCTGGTACCGCAACGCGCTGAACTGCACGGGGCGCTCGATCGTCAGATCGCGCATCGCACGGCTGTAGTACTGATCCCATCGCACCGACGCAACGTCGGGAGCCGGAGGGGTCACGATCGGCACGCCCGCGGGCAGCACGTCTCCCGCGGGAGTCTCAGACCCAACGAACGCATCGCGCGCAACCAGCTCGAGTTCCGGCGGGTAGGCGGCGCGCCCGTCGAACTCGAGCATCGATCCCACAACCTGGTGGAACCGGTCCGTGACGAGAAAGCCGCGCAGCGGCTGCGACGGATACGTCAGCGGCCAGCGGACCACGCCCGCGGTAATCCCGTAATCATCGAGGATGGACCACACCGGACGCGCACGCCAGGCGGCCGACGTATTCGGCCGGGCGCCGACGACGCCAAGCTGCACGAGCGCGTGCGAGAAACAGTGATCGGGCAGCAGGTCGATCGCACGCTCGTCGCCGCTCGCGGAATAGGAGGCCGCCGAGCGCACGCCGCTCTTGGCGGGATACATCCCGGTCGCGACCGAGGCCCACACAGGATCCGGTTGTGTGGGCCGGATCGTGGCGAGATCGATCGAGGCGCCGCTGTCGAGCAGCCGGCCAAAATTGGGCAGCCGTCCCTCGGCCGCGCGGGGCCAGATGTATTCCAGCGACGCGCCGTCGAGGAGCAGCATGACGACCCGCGGCCCCGCCGGCCTCTCCGGCGTCGTTTCAACAATCACGCGGCGCGCGCCGAGTGGCAGCTCACCGCCGCGTCCGCGCGCAGCAATCGGCAGCGCGAGCGATCCGACAATCGCGATGGCAAGAAGCGCAGCGCCGACGCGGCTTCCCCGACGGCCGAATGAATAGTGCGCGACGGCGATGCCGAGCAGCACGACGGCCGACGCCGTCGTCGCGCCCGCACCCGTGGCAAACCTCCTCGCGGTGGGCTCGTCGAAGAGCGTGGTGAAGCCCCGCAGGTTGAGCCACATCAGCGTGGCCGCAACAGCAGCCGCGGCGGACGCCATCCACGCAAGCAGTCGTACGCTGATCCAGCCCGGTGAGAACATCTGCACGCTGAAGAACTCGCGCAGCAGCATCACGACGTAAAACACGAAGGCGAGGTGAATGCCGTAGAAGATGCCGAGCGTGGCGTACCAGCGCCACACCGTCGAGGAGAGGAGCGGCACCTGCGGATTGAGCTGCAGCAGCAGGATGGTGAGATACGCCGCCCCGAGCCCGCCCGCGAGCAGCGAGTTGCTCAGCATCCGCAGGAAGCGCATTCGTGCAGTGTATTCCTTGTTAGGGAGTCGGTGCTCGGTGCAAGGTGCGACGTGCGAGGTGCCGGGTGCTCTTTTGGTGCCAGGTGCTCCTTGGTGCCAGGTGCTCCTTGGTGCGGCTCCTTGGTGCCAGGTGCATGGTGTCATTGGCCCGCGATGCCGGAGCACGTAGCCCTTAGCACCCTTGCACCTCGACGCACCTCGCACGTAGCCCTTAGCACTCTTGCACCCAGCACCGACAGCCGACAGTCCCCTCACGTATACTCTTAATAATGCCGGTCGACATCGACGCCGCGGTCATCGCCAACCGCCACCTCTCAGCGGACTACAACGTGGTGGCGTTCGATGCGGCGGCTATCGCCGAGCGCGCGAAACCTGGTCAGTTCCTCATGATCAAGACGTCGCGCGGCCTGGACCCGTTGTTGCGGCGCCCTTTTTCTATCTTTGAAGTCCTGCGCAACGAGCGCGGCACGCCGATCGGCGTGTCGATCTTCAACAAGCACGTCGGCGTTGGCACCTCGCTGCTCTCGGAGCTCGAGCCCGGTGCGCGCCTGCAGATCCTGGGGCCGCTTGGCCGTCCGTTCGAGCCGGTCGATCCCCCCGCTGAAGCGTGGATGGTCGCCGGCGGCGTCGGCCTGGCACCGTTCGTTACGCTGGCGGAAGCACTGGCAGCACGCGCAACACGCGCCTCGCTCTTTTACGGCGCTCGCCGTGCCGAGGAGCTGTACTGCGTCGATCTCTTCGAAGCACTCGGCGTGCGGGTGGTGCTGGCGACCGAGGACGGCACTCGCGGGGTGCACGGACGCATTACCGTTCCACTCGAGAACGCACTGCGCGAAAGGACCCTTGGCGAGCCAGTGAAGCTGTATGTCTGCGGCCCGACGCCAATGATGCGCGCGTGCGCGGAGCTGTCATTCACGTACGGACGCGCGTGCGACGTCTCGCTCGAGCAGATGATGGGCTGCGGCCTCGGCGGTTGTTACAGCTGCGTGGTTCCGGCGCGCCGCGACGGCGGTGGTTCACCGCATCACACGCGAACGTGCATCGATGGGCCGGTCTTTGACGCGCAGCGGGTGGTCTGGGAAAGCCTGGCAGCACACTAATGGACCTTTCAGTCCGAATCGGTAACCTGACGCTTGCGAACCCGCTCATCGCGGCCAGCGGCTGCTTCGGCTACGGCGTCGAATACAGCAGTGTGGTCGACCTCGCATCGCTTGGCGGAGTGGCCGTCAAGGGCCTGTTCCTTGCCGAACGTGAGGGTCACGCGCCGCCACGTATCGTTGAAACGCCGTCGGGGATGCTGAACGCGATCGGCCTCCAGGGGATTGGCGTTCATCGCTTCATCGCGGAACAACTGCCGGACCTGCGCAAGCACCGCGCAACGGTCATCGTGAATATCTGCGGCACGACGCTCGACGAATACGTGGAGGTCGCGCGCATCCTGTCGGACGCCGAAGGTGTTGCCGCGCTCGAATTGAACATCTCGTGCCCCAACATCAAGGAAGGGGGCATCACGTTCGGCTGCAGCCTTCCCGGTACGCACGCAGTGGTCAGTGCCGTGCGCAAGGTCACCAGCCTGCCGGTCATCCCGAAGTTGACACCGAACGTCACCGACGTGGCGTCTTTCGCACGCGCCGCCGAGGAAGCGGGTGCCGACGCCATTTCGCTCGTGAACACGTTCCTCGCGATGGCCATCGACGTGGACACCCGCCGCCCAAAGCTGACGAATATCGTGGGCGGCCTGAGCGGCCCGGCGATCCGGCCGATTGCCGTGCGGATGGTCTATGAATGCCGCCGCGTCGTGACAATCCCGATCATCGGGATGGGGGGCATCGCCACGTCGGACGATGTGCTGGAGTTCATGATTGCGGGGGCGAACGCCGTGCAGGTGGGCACGATGAACTTCGTCGATCCGTTCATCTGGTCGAAGCTGATGGAGGGGATCCGATGTTACATGGACAAGCACAAGCTGACGCGCCTGCAGGAGATCGTCGGCACGGTGGACACGACGGCACGTCAGAAGGCGTGGATAAGCTCCTAGTCGCCCTTGACGTCGAGTCCCGCGCTGAAGCACTGGCGCTGGCCGAGGCGCTGCGCGACAGCGTTGGCGGCTTCAAGATCGGCAGCCGCCTGTTCACGGCGGAGGGGCCTGACATGGTCCGCGCGCTCACCGAACGGGGCGATCGCGTGTTCCTCGACCTCAAGTGGCACGACATTCCGAACACGGTGGCGACGGCCGTGGCCGCGGCCACCGGCCTTGGCGTGTGGATGGTCAACGTGCACGCGAGCGGTGGCGGCGTGATGATGCGCGCCGCGCGCGACGCGGCGCAAGAGACCGCGGCCAGGCAAGGCAGGCCCGCGCCGCTGGTCATCGGCGTCACCCTCCTGACGAGCATGAACCAGGCGGCCCTGCGCGAAACGGGGATCGTGATCGACCTCATGGACCAGGTGCTGAGGCTCGCGGAACTGACCAAGGAAGCGGGACTGGATGGCGTGGTGGCGTCGCCGCGCGAAACCAAAAGCATCCGGGCGCGCTGCGGCCGCGACTTCACGATCGTGACGCCGGGGATCCGGGGTGGCGCGGCGGCCGAGACGAAGGACGATCAGGAACGCACGATGTCACCGGCCGAAGCCGTCACCGCCGGCGCGAGTTTCCTCGTGGTTGGACGACCGATTATCGCCGCGCCGGACCCGAAGGCCGCGGCGCGGGCGATTGCAGAGAGCCTTACTTCGCAGTGATGAGGAAGTGGCCGCGGCGGTTCTGTGACCAGCAGCCTTCGCTTTCCTCTCCGCAGAACGGGGCTTCCTTCCCCTTGCTGACCGTCGTGACGCGATCCGCCGGCACGCCGAGGTTCACGAGGTAGGTGCGAACGGCGGCCGCGCGGCGCTCGCCGAGGGCCAGGTTGTATTCCGCGGTGCCGCGCGAGTCGCAGTGCCCCTCGATCATGACCTTCGTGCTGGGCCACCGCTTCATCCACTCCGCGTTCTTCGTCAGCTTCGGCTTCGCGTCCTCGCGGATCTGGCTCGAATCGAGGTCGAAGAACGCGTCGGCCAGCGGCATTTCGCTATTGAGCTGTTCGAGCGTCTTCTTCGCGAACAACTCGTCTTCCGTTGGCGCGCGCTCCGGCGCCGGCGCTGGCGGGGCGGGCGGCGGCGGCGGCGGGGGTGTGGTGGTCGGCGCGGGCGCTGGGGCCGCGGGAGGCGGTGCCGGTG
>JBKOZS010000208.1:0-28204 GCA_046726015.1 Acidobacteriota bacterium | reverse complement strand
CCCACACCACAATCCTTAGGTCGTCGGCAGCGTCAGATGTGTATAAGAGACAGGTCGTCGACCGGCCACTTCGGCGGCAACTCGAACTGGCGCGGACCGATCTGGTTCCCGGTCAATTACCTGCTGATCGAGTCGCTGCAGAAGTATCACTACTATTACGGAGACGACTTCAAGGTCGAGTGTCCGACCGGGTCGGGACAGATGAGAACGCTGTGGCAGGTCTCCGAGGAGCTCTCACGCAGATTGTCAGCCATCTTCCTGCGCGATCGAGACGGGCGCCGGCCGGTGTTCGGTACCAACGAAACGTTCCAAAAAGGACCGCATTGGCGCGATCTGATTCCGTTTCATGAATACTTTCATGGAGACACGGGCGCCGGCCTTGGGGCGAGCCATCAAACCGGATGGACGGCAATCGTCGCGAAGCTGCTGCAACAGAGCGGCGAGTAACCCGGGCGATGGAATGGACCGACATACACTGTGGGCATGACGAGCCGACGCCTCGTAGTGTCCGCGATGGCCGCCTGGTTGTTATCGGCTACGCCAGCCCAAGCGGACTGGGTGGCGGCGGCGTTCCTGGGAACGGCATGGACGAGCCCGGCGCGGCTGACGGTCGACCTCGGATCGCGGAGCCAGGACACTTTCGATGACGTCACCTTCGATTCGCGATCGTTCGATTTGCCGCTTTACTATGGCTATCGTGTCGCGTGGTTCCCGCGCGACTCCGGCTGGGGCGCCGAGGGTGAGTTGATCCACCTGAAGGTGTATGCGCGGCCGGGAACGCTCGGCCCGACCGTGCGGCGCTTCTCGATTTCGCACGGACTGAATATGCTGCTTGCGAACGCCGTCGTGCGCCGGCCGCTCGATCAGGGCAGGCGAATCTATGCGACGGCGAGGCTGGGCGCCGGGGTGACGGTGCCGCACGGCGAGAGCGACATCGATGGGGTCACGCAGGAACAATACGAATGGGGATCGCTGGTTCTGCAAGGCGCGATCGGCACGGAGTTTCGCATTGCCAGGCATGCTCGCCTGCTCGCGGAGTACAAGTTGACGACGGCCGCTCCGACCGTCAGCGTGGCGGGCGGCACAATTCAGGGACGGTATCTGTCGCAGCATCTTGCGGCGGGATTGGGGGTCGCATGGTGATTCGAGTGGCACTTTCGGCCGTGGCATTTGTGGTGTTGTTGCTCAGCAGCGCAGCGGGACAGCAGACGACGACGCTCAGGAAACCCGATGTCTTCTTCGTTCCCACTCCTCCGGCCGTGGTCACGGCGATGCTGGATCTCGCGCGCGTGACCGACAAGGATGTCGTGTACGACCTCGGCTGCGGAGACGGGCGCATCCCGATCGCGGCGGCACAGAAGTACGGCGCGCACGGCGTCGGGATCGACATCGATCCGAAACGGATCGAAGAGGCCAACGCGAACGCAAAGGCCGCGGGTGTGACCGACAAGGTCTCTTTCGTGAACGCGGACCTGTTCGAGAGTGACATCAGCAAGGCAACCGTGGTGATGCTCTACCTGCTGCCGTCGCTCAACGAGAAGCTGATGCCGAAGCTGCGCAGCGACCTGAAGCCGGGCACGCGCGTGGTGTCGCACTCGTTCAACATGGGAGCGACGTGGCCGCCAGACGATCAGCGCGAGGTCGACGGCAAGACTATCTACCTGTGGCGGATCCCGGCCAAGTGAGTCTTTACAATCGAAGCAATCGAAGTAGAGCGAAGCGTCGAAGGAGCACCATAGCTTCACGGTCGAAGGATCTCGAAGCAGAGCGAAGGTCGGAGGATCTCGAAGCAGAGCGAAGGTCGAAGGGTGTCGAAAGCCTCACGGTCTAAGGACTCGAAGCAGAGCCGACAATAGAAGGATCACGAAAAACCATTTTTGAAGATCCTTCGATACTTCGGGTTTCCTTCGATACTTCGCTTGTAAAAATCAGGAGCATTTGGCATGACAAGCCCCCGTCACTCCGACGTGGACCACGTGTACATCGGCACGGACGGCGGCGCGACCACGTCGAAGGTCGCAGGTGTCCGGAGCGACGGATCGCCGGTGTCGACGAAGCTGCTCCAGGCCGCGACACCTTCGTCGAGCGGCCCGCAGGCGGTCATTGCCAGCTGGATTGAGGCCATCACGCAGTATCTCGCCCAGAACGGCCTGCAGTGGGATCAGGTGCAGGGCGTGGGCCTCGCGATTCCGGGTCCATTCGAGCGCTACGGGGTCTTCGGCAAGTCGCCGAACCTGCCGGAGAGCTTCAAGGGGTTCGACGTCTATACGGCATACGTCAACGCGCTCGCATCGCGCGCCGGACGCGCGGTGCCGCTCGTCGTGGGGAACGACGGCAACATGGGAGGGGTTGCGGAAGCGCAGCACGTGCGCGGCAACAGCCGATCGTCGGTGCTGATGCTCGCACCCGGATCTGGACTCGGTTGCGCCTACATGGGGCCGGACGGACTGCCGCTCGATGGAGACACGCTCAATGGCATGGAAGCGGCGCACCTGCCCGCACCGCTACACCTGCTCGACAACATCGAGCCGCAAACCTGCGGCTGCGGCCGCACCTGGGGTTGCGTGGAGATGTACACGACACTCGCCGGGCTGCCACATCTCATCGAGCGCACGTTGAAGTCGCACCCCCAGCACGAACTGGCAAAGCCCGGCTACACCGGACGGCAGCGTGCCCTTGCGCTACGCGGCCTCGCGCAGCGTGGCGATCCGCTGGCGTTGGAGGTGTTCGATTTCCAGGCGCGCGCGCTCGGCCTGCACGTCGCGTCACTGCAGATGGCGCTGGACACGGACTACGTTGTGATCGCCGGCGGACTGATGGATCCCGAAGCGACAAGCGACGCGTTTCGATCGCGCTACCTCAAGATCGTCCGCGATACCACACTCCCCTACCTCTGGCCGGCGCAGCGACAGCGGCTGCGCATCGTCCCCGCGTCATTGGGCGACTTGTCGCAAGCAATCGGCGCGGCGCTCGTGGCTTTGTACCAATCGGCGCCGCGCCCAATCGTGCGAGCGGCCCCCTAGCGCAACTCGAAACCCTTGCGCGGATCGCGGCCGAGGAAATCATTCGCGGCCTGGTTGTTCGTCACGCGCACACCCTGCGCGTCGTACTGCAGCTTCGACTTCGCGCGCAGTGAGACGATACCGAGCAGCATGACCTCGGTGAGCTGCGTGGCGTAGTCGAACGGCGCGGACGCGGGGTCCTTCCCCCTGATTGCGTCGATCCAGTTCATCTGGTGGTCTTCGTGCGGGATGCGGGGCAGCACCGCTTTTGGCGTCCCGTATCCTTCCTGCAGGGACGCGGGCAGCAGGCGCGGATTCAACCCATACGTGTCCTGGATCATCTTGCCCTTCGATCCAATGTAGAGCACGCCGCCGCCAGCGTTCAGCTTCTCGTCGCCGAGCTCCTCCGGTTTCGGTGGCATCAGGCCGCCGTCGTACCACGTCAGGTTCACCGCCGGCATGTTGCCGCGCGCCGGAAACGCGTAATACGTCGTCGTGGCGTCCGGATACGACGCCCCGTTGAACGGCGTCGAGATGGTCTCAATTGTCGCCGGGGACCCGAGCTTCAGCGACCAGAACGGGTGATCGATCAAATGCGCGCCCATGTCGCCGAGCGGCCCCTGGCCCCAGTCGACCCACCCGCGCCAGTTGAACGGGTGATAGACCGGGTGATACTCGACGACCGGGCCGGCGCCGAGGAAAAGATCCCAATCGAGTCCGGGCGGTACCGAACCCGCATCCGCCGCCATCGCCGCGGCGAGGCGAGCCTCGAGACCACGGGCATTCCATCCGAGCTTGCCGTTTCCGCTGTCGGTGGGTAGCGGCGCCGGACGCGGCACACCCTGAGGCCAGAAGCCAAGCGGACGGTTGGTCCAGACGTGGACTTCACGGATCTCTCCGATCGCACCACCAGTGATCAATTCATAACCGGTGCGTGCTTCGTCCATCGAGTGTCCCTGGTTGCCCATCTGCGTGACGACCTTCGTTTCGCGTGCCTTCGCGGCGAGGTGCCGTGCTTCCTTGACGGACCAGCACAGCGGCTTCTCCACGTAAACATGCTTGCCGAGGGACATCGCCGCGGATGCGATCGCGGCGTGCATGTGATCGGGCGTCGCGACGATCACCGCGTCGATGTCTTTCTGCTTGTCGAGCATCTCGCGGTAGTCGCGATACTTCTTCACCTTTGGCATCTGCTGCTCGACGAACTTGCGCAGGTCCGCCATGTCGTCGGCCTTCGGGCGCCTGGCGTTGGCATCGAGCTGTGCCTGCGATGGTCCGCGCTGCGGGCGATTGCCGCCGCCGCGCCCTCCCCCCTGGCCGCTCGAGGGCTGCGGGTTCAGCGCCATCTGGTATGACTTGAGCCGGCTTTCCATCTGCGAGTCGTCGACATCGCAGAGGGCGGGGATGTTCTGGCTCAGCACCCCGCGGAGAACACTGCCGCCGCGGCCACCGATGCCGACCGCCGCTACGTTCACCGTGTCACTGGGGGCTTGAAAGCCTTTGCCGAGCACGTGGCGGGGCACAATCGTCAGTGCCGCTCCGGTGCCGGCAACGGTTTGCACGAAACGTCTGCGTGTAATGTCGGTCACGGCCTACCTTCCTCTCGATCCAGTACTGTGAAAGCGGTTATAGTCGCGGGCGCTATGCGCATTCAACCGTTTGGTCCGAAGTATATGAAAGTCGGCATCCTCACCGCAGCGATCCAGGAGCTGACCCCGCGAGAGGTGCGGGACGGCGATCCGGATCGCGCGATCGAGGAGTGGGTCGCGTTCGCACGAGAACTGGGCGCGGACAACATCCAGATCTCAGCGGCGCTCCATCCGACGGAAACCGATGTGCCCCCCGAAGCGATGCTCGATCCGGTTGCCAATACGCTCGACCTGCGGCGGCCGTTCGACAAGGAGCGCGCGCGCCGTGTCCAGAAGGCGCTCGAGGCGCATCGAATTGGCATCTCCGAGATCGGGTATTTCGACAACATGCTGCACCACGATCCCGCGGTGCGCCAGAAGAAATACGATTTCATGCGTCGCGTTTTCGAAGCGGCCTCGTTGCTTGGCGTCGACGCTGTCTGCGGCTTCGTGGGGCGCAACGCCCAGCTCAGCATGGATGAAAACCTGCTCGATTTCGAGAAGTCATTCGTTCCGTTACTGAAGGAAGCGAAGCAGCGCGGCCTCACCTACCGCGTCGAACAGTGCCCCATGCCGGGGTGGACCACCGGCGACATCTTTCATAACAATATCGCGTATACGCCCGGAACGTGGATCGCCCTGCACCGCATCTGCGAGAAACACGGCGTCGGCGATCAGTTCCGCATCCACTACGACCCGTCGCACGCGATCCTGATGGGCCAGGACACGCGGTCGATCTTCCAGTTCCTCAAGGACGCCGGCTACAACTTCCTCATCGGCGGGTTCCACGTCAAGGGGCAGGTGATTAGCTCGCGCGGCGTCGCGCAGTGGGGCTACGGCGGGCAAACGGTCGAACGCGGCGATTGGAAGGACGGGAAGCCATCGCCGAACCCGGCCGACCAGCTCAACGCCTGGAAGAAGCAGGTCGTGCTGGCCGAGCACGAATTGCCGGGTACGGCGCGTCACGACCCGCTCGCGTACCTGCAGAACCGCAGCGTTGACTGGTTCGATCATCAGCTCGCCGCGCGCGAGCTCCTGTCGCTCGACGCCGCCAACACGCATCTCATCGTCGAGCACGAATATCCGCCGGCACGCATCCAGGACAAGGCGAGACTGAAGCCGATCCTCTCCGGATCGATTGCCTTCGTACGACACATCGATCAGGCAGCTGCGGACATGTATGCGTTGCAGCACGAAGTGCTCGCCGCGCAGAACATTCCGATCCAGGGCGTCGGGCGCGAAGCATATCGATCCTGACTTTGCGGGCCCCGGGCGTACGAAGTTGACGAAGGAAACGGAAAACTTAAAAATTTCGTTTACTCCGTTCCCTCCGTTGCTTCTTTTTAGAATCCGTTACCTCCCTGTTCCTCCGTTCGCTTCGCGGCGAAGCGCGTGTGCCTGCTCAGCGCCGCGAACCCCGCCGCGACGGCAAGGCCGGTTGCCAGGCAGCCAATCCACAACGTGCGGGCGCCAGCGTGCGCGATGACATAGCCTCCGGCCGCAGGAGCCGCGGCAAACGCCGATGTGAACGCCAGCGCAAGACCGCCCTGGTATGCGCCGCGCAAGTGTGAAGGCGCCAGATCAGCAACGAGGGTCGACGACGCCGCGGCAAACAGGATTTCTCCCAGCGTCCAAATCGTCACGGTCACGACGTAACCAGGCATCGAACCGACCCACGCGTTGAGGCCGAACCCGGCCCCAAGCAAGAGCGACGCGATGGCCAGCGTCAGCGGCCGCGATCGATCGCGAACGAGCTCGCCGGCCAGCGGCTGCAGGAACACGATCAACACACCGTTGATGGCGATCAAACCGCCGAAGCCTGCCGGCGAAAGGCCGTGAGCGCGCACGTCGATCGGCAGTCCAACGAAGGATTGAAAGAAGACGACCGAGAATGCGAAGTTCAGGACACAGACGGCGAGGAACGCGTGATCGCGGAGGATCGTCGCTGCCGCGTTGCGCGGACCGCGCGCGGATAGTGGGTCCGACGGCGCCGTTTCCGGCAGCGCCGCCCACACGATGACCCCGTATAACGCGGTGGTCGCGGCATCTGCCGCGAACAGCGCAACGTAACTGCGCGCCGCGACGAGGCCGCCAAGGACCGGCGCAATCGATGCGCCCAGGTTCACCGCCCAGTAGATCAGGCTGTAGGCACGCGGGCGATCGTCAGAGCTGACGGCATCTGCGATCGTGGCAGAGACGACCGGCCGGTACATTTCATAGAGAAGACCGGTGACCGCTGCCGCCGCGAGGATGGCAGACGTGCGGGTCATGAGACCGAGGACCAGCATGCTCGCGCCGCCGCCGATCAGCGACGCGACAAGGGTTGGCCGGCGGCCGATGCGATCGGAGAGCGCACCGCCGAACGGACCGCCCGCAATCGCACCGAGACCGTAGGCCGAGATCACCGTTCCCGCCTGCGCGGCGCTCAGGCCGCGGACCTCCGTCAGGTAAATCGCCAGGAAGACCAGGACGAAGCCGCCGACGCGGTTGACCAGCGTGCCGACGAACAACACCCAGAACGCGCGCGGCAGCCCACGGAAGTCCGGCAGCAGTCGGCGGAAGTTCGCCAATCGTCAATCCCGGATCAGGGATCTAGGGATTCAGGATTCAGTCAGTGCAGGATGTCGAACATACGCGAGTACTTCACAACGAAGGAGCGATCCGTGCGCTCCGGCCGCGGGACCAGGTCGTACAAGCCGCGCGTGTCGGTGTAGACGAGGAAGAGCCCGGTGTTTGCCGCCTGCAGCCATCCGAAGCGCACGTTCGCCGACCACAGGTCGGCGCGATCGTTGTATTGGATGAGTCCCTGCACGAACGTTCGCGTGGTGAACGAGTACGAGACACGCGCGCGCAGCAGGTTCGTCGTGAATGCTCCCCACGGCAGATCGACGTCGTTGCGCTGGTAGGCGAGCTCGGTCGTGAACGCGTCACCGGAACGCATGCGAAGCGTCGGGCTCACCGATACCCGGTCCCCGCCGAAGAAACCGCCGAAGATCGTCTGCACGTTGATGCTGACGGGTGCCCCCTGGTTCGTCATGAACACGAGCTGCGCCTCCGTCTCCTTGTAGGATCCGCGCGGGACGAAGATCCCTGGGTAAATCTCGAACGGGATGCGCACGCCCTCTTCGGTGATGTTCATTCCGGTATGGATCTCGCTACTGTTCTGGAATTCCCAGTGGTTGTCGATGTGCCACTGCATGCTCTCGAGCAGACCATCGAAGCCATAGAACGCGCGGTAGGACGTGTGCGGCCGCAGCTCCTGGATGCCGAAGAAATCGTTCGGGCGCCAGCGCGTCAACAGCCGCACGTCCGGTTTCCGGTAGCCGCGCCGGCTGAGAAATCCCACCTCCGGGTTGAAGCCTGCGCCAACCTCCTGGTAGCCGGCCTCGAAATCGAACCGCGGAACGCTCGTGCGGGATCGCACGTTGAACGCGTGATCCTGCCCTGGCACGCCCGGCGTCTCGGTGCGCGCGACGAAGCTGGAAAGCACCGTGTGTTGTTGGATGCCGATCTTGCCGTCCAGGGCGTACGTCTGGTTGTAATCGCGGTCGGTCGCGAGGCGCCCCGTCCCGACCCGGTTCGTGAAGAGACCGCCGATCGACGATCGATTCGGTAGATCCCGCGACACGCGGACGACGGAGAAGTTGTTGCTGGGGACGCTGTCGCGGAACTGGGCGGTCTGCATGTTCAGCATGCCGACGTTGTATTTGCCGGCCTTTCCGGACATGCGGCCACCCGCGAGGATCGGGATCGCATTGCCATCACCATCGATGCCGATACGCCGGCTGAAGAACAGCTCCACTTCGCTCGGGTTGCCCACCGTGAAGAAGCCTGCGTTCTCCAGAAAGAACGGCCGCTTCTCAGGGAAGAACAGGTTGAAGCGATCGAGATTGACCTGCTGATCGTCGACCTCCACCTGCGCGAAGTCGGTGTTCACCGTCGCGTCCAGCGTCAGGCTTGGCGTCGGGTTGTACTTGAGATCGAATCCCGCGTCACCGAGCGCCACCGCGTCGACGGGACGTTCACCTGATTGTTTGAGTGTGCCGAGGACGTAAGGAATTGTCTTGAAGTTACGAACGGTCGGCGTCTGCAGCCCTGACATGTAACCCGCCAGCGACAACCGGTACAGGTTGAACTGCCGCGGAATGGGCGCCCAGAAGGCGCGCTCGTTGCGGCGCCGGATGTTGCGCTGGAAGTTGACGCCCCAGACCTGGTCCGCCCCGGATGGGAATCGCAGCGTGCGAAAGGGAATGGCGAACTCCGCGGTCCACCCGATCTCGGTGACACGTGTGCGCACGTCCCAGGCGCCATCCCAATTGAGATTGAAGCCGCTGCCGGCGCCCGCCTGCTGACGCTGGCCGCCCGCCAGGCCTCCGCCCCCCTGTCCCTCGTTGGTCACCTGGCCGTCGTACTCGATGCCGGCAGGGTTCGTCCCGAATATGAAGCCATTCAGCTTGTCGCGATACGTATCGAAGATGATTTGAAAGCTGTCGGTATCATCGAGTGCCGCGTCGCGCCGCGAATCCGACACGATGATCTCGGAGGGGTGGCGGTCGTAACAGACGACCCCGATGAACAGCGTATCCGCGGTGTAGACGACCCGAACCTCGGTGCGCTCGGAAGAAGGCTGCCCTTCGTCCGGCCGTTCCTGCCGGAAGTCGGACGCCGGGACGGCCGTGGCCCACGCGGGATCACTCAGCACATCGCCGTCGACGAGCGGCGCCTCCGGTGCGCGAACGGCGGTGACTGACGGGCGCGGCTCAGTCGCTGTCTGCGCGGTCGCTGGCGTCGACGCCGCGATGCAGGTGAAGAACAGGCTCGTCAGAACCGCCCACGCAAGGCCGCGCATCTCTCCAATTGTTGCACGTTAGCGGAGCGGAGGAACCTGGACGGCTACTGCAGATGGATCTGGGGCGCGACGCGCGGGCGGGTCTCGCCGGAGGATGCACTCCAGTCGGTGTGCGGGGCATGATTCTCGACGAGCCATCCGTAGACCAGGCGTCCGTAGGACTGCCACCGCATGCCCTTCTTTTCATAGAAGGGCACGAGCGCGCGCTGGACCTCGGGCAGGCGATACATCGGCACGCCCGGGAAGTAGTGATGTTCCAGGTGGTAGTTCGAGTGCAGGAACGCAAAGTCCCAGAACCAGTGACCCTTCATCAGCGTGCCCCACTTCGCAGGGTCCGACGGATCGATGTCGTAGTGCTGCCCGAGGCGGTTCAGCGTGAACGCGATCGGGAAGATGAAGAACACCGGGATGATGTTGCTGCGCAGCGCCGCGTAGAACCCGAAGAAGTACCAGACCAGCGCGATTGCCGCGAGATGCGCCGCCATCGACAGCTTGCGTTCGCGCGCGATCGCGTTCTGGAGCGGTTGCGGATACGTGGACGACTCCCGCCGCGCGGCGCGGAAATAGATCGGGAAGAGCGCCGGCGTGCAGTACAGCAGTTTGTACCAGCGCGCGTTGACCTTCGGTGACAGGTGCGCCCGCTTTGGATCCTCGTCGTCCGATCCGAGCTCGGCGTGATGATCGAGGTGCCACCGCGTGAACTGGCTGGCCGAGATGCCGCTCGGAACGGCGTAGAGCAAGCCAAGGAATCGCTCGGCCGCCGGGTGACGACGCGCGAAGATCGTGTGGTGCACGACTTCGTGCAGCAGCACCGTGAAGTTGAAAATCGTGAAGCCCTGCACGAAGGCGAGTGGAACCCAGATCAACGGGTTCTCGAACCAGATCAGCCCCCACGTCGCGAGCGCCAGGATCCCGAACTGGCGGATCGTCACCGCGAAATGCCGCATCGGCTGCTTGCGATGCAGATCGCGCATCTGGTCGCGCGTGATCGCCTGCCCCAGCTCAGCTCGGAGCCCGGACGAGTGCTGGGAGTAGTGATGGGATTTCACTGTGGATCTATTGTAACCGGCTCGGGGCGGCTCAGGGCTCAGGACCCATGGGCCGGGCGCCGCACCCGCGTCAGCGCAACGCCCGCCAGCACCAGCGCCGCCCCGGCCAGTTTGCCGGGTCCGACGGGTTCGTGCAGCCAGACCGCCGCGGTCACGAGCGCGGCAATAGGCATCAGGTTGGAGTAGACCGCCGTGCGGCTGGTACCGAGTTCGCGCACGCCCACATACCAGATGACGTAGGCCACGCAGATAGACAGGATGGCTGAATACAGGAGCGCCAACCACGTCTGGAGGCTCACGGTCGGCCATGTGACACGCGACAAGGAAGGAACCGCGAGCGGAACGTACAGCCCGGTGCCGATTGCCATCGACAGTGCCGTGACGCCCACAGGTGAGTGCCGCTCCATCAGCGGCTGGGACGCAATCGTATACGTCGCCCAGCACAGCACGGCAGCCGCCATCAGCACGTCGCCAGCCAACGATTGACCCGCCGTGCGTCCGCCGCTGCGAACGACGATGTAGATGCCAGCCAGGGAGAGCAGCGTCCCGATCCAGTGCATCCTCGTGGGCCGTTCGCGGCCAAGGATCGTGATCACGACCGGGCTCGCGGCAAGCATGAGCGAGCTGTTCGCGACGCTCGTGCGCGCGACACCGCCGACGAAGCAGTACTGGTAGACGCAGTGGCCCACCAGTCCGAGGCCCGCCAGCGTGAGCCAGTCACGCCGGGTCAGGGGCTCTGATGTGTAGAACACGTCCGCCGGGTTCCACCGCAGCCGCCGCGACACCACCATCGTCGCCAGCATCACGAGCGAGGCAACGACCATTCGAACCGCATTGAAGGCTTGCGGCTCGACTTCGCGGAACGCGGATTTGATGACGGTGTAGTTCGTGCCCCAGATGATGGCCATCAGGAGCAGGAGGGCGTCGAGGCGGGTGAAACGCACGGGTCAATGCCGAATGCCGAAGGCTGAATGCTGAACGTTCAGCATTCGACATTCAGCATTCGGCATTGACTTTCCGTCTGGCCTAACCTCCCCAGGCTCCCTTTCCGAACGGCGGCAGGAAGAACACGATGAGGGAAATCAGCAGGACGTAAATCACCAGGGACTCGATCAGGACGAGGCCCAGGATGAGCGCGCCGCGGATATCGCCGGTTGCGCTGGGATTGCGCGCGATCGCTTCAGCCGCCGCCGCAATGGCCTTGCCCTGGCCGAGCGCACCAAAAGCTGCCGCGATGCCCAGTGGGAAGCCGGCAGCAATCAGCGACCACTTGATGATCTCCACGCGCGCGGCGCCCTGGCCCGGCTCCTGCGCATACAGCGGGAACGCCACGCCCGTCATGACGATGAGCGCCGTTGTCCAGAAAGTCCGTTTACTCACAACCAAATCCTCCCTATACGAATGCCCTGGTGAAAGAGTGCGTGCCGCCAGCGGGCTACGCGGCGGCCGGCGCTTCACGGCCGGCCGGTGCATCGTGCCCGTGAGCGTCGTGTTCGTGTTCGACGGCAACCGCCGCCTGCAGATAGATGGTCGACAGGAGCACGAAGATGAAAGCCTGCAGGCCGCCCGTGATGAGACCGAGGAACATCATCGGCAGCGGAACGATGAACGGAATGATGCTGCCGAGAATCACAATCACCAGCTCTTCGCCGAAGATGTTGCCGAAGAGACGAAGCGACAGCGACAGCAGTCTCGACGAGTGGCTTATCAATTCGATGATGAGCATCAGCGGCGCCATCCAGACCGGCGCGCCGGGAGGCACCGCGAAGTGCTTCAGGTAATTGACGAGGCCCTGCTTGCGGACGCCCTGCACGTGGTAGAAGACCCAGGTCGTGATCGCGCAACCCAGCGTGACGTTGATGTTGGCTGTCGGCGCCATTAGCCCCGGAATCAGACCCGCATAGTTGCCGAGCAGGATGAACAGGCCAAGCGTCGCGATGAGCGGCAGGTACCGGCGGCCGTCCGGCCCGATCCATTCCTCGAGCAGCTTCACGACGGACATGACGCCGTCTTCGAGCAGGATCTGGAACTTGCCGGGATGCTCGACGCTGAGCCTCGACCGCATGATCAGGCACATGACCGTGATCACAATCACGATCAGCAGCGTCATCACGAGATAGTTCGGAATGACCTCGTGCCCCTCGAAATGAAAGCCCAGGGGCTCGAGCGCCGCCTTGACGAGCGGCCCGAGCAGGGCGTTCACAAACTCCACTATCCAGAGGGGGTGTTCGATCATTCCAGCGTTATTTTTTGAAGAGACGGCCGGCCTCCAGCGCCGCCGCCGCCACAACCGAGGATGCACCCGCTACGAGACCCAACGGGTGCAGGCGCAAACGCGCAATCATAACGTACGCCAGAAGAGCGAGTAAAGCGTATCGCCCGATCAACTTCGCGAGCACGCGGCCCATTTTCGGGCGCTGCAACTCGTCGCGAGGACCCGCCGCAAAGGCCGCCAGCGCCTCGACACCGCCGCGGATCGACAGAAAACTGATCCCGACCAGCAGGCCGCCGCCAATCACCGACACCGCGGGCCACCAGTCGCGCGCCACGACGAGCGCGGCAGCGGCCATCGCGATGCAGCAGATCGCGGCCGTCCGCTGAAGCCTGTCGAGCAGCGCGTCGTGCACGCTATTTGATCGATTTCGAGGCGCGGACGACGTTGATGACGCCGGCGACGAGGCCGAGGAAGAAGAAGATAAAGAAGCCCCAGTGCCCCTGGCCGATCCAGCGATCGATCAGCAGCCCGATCGCGACGCCGATCACGATGGCGAGAACAAAAGACAACCCCACGCTGCCGAGCGTCCCAAACGTCCGCATCGTTTCGGCGGTAGAGTTGCGCGACTGCTTGCGTTCTTCCATGCCGTGAGTCCTAAGCCTTAGAGCCCTGAGCCAGCCCTGAGCCGTGAGCCATAAGCCCTAAGCCGTTATTTTAGCCAACCGAGCACCGGCTCGGCGCGACCGAGCGAAGCGGCCGATGCTTGAGCGAGCTCGAAGAGCACGCGCGGGTAGATGCCGAGGATGAGCGTACCGGCCGCCGCGAATGCCAGGGCGACCACCATCGCGCGCGACAGGACGATCGGCGGCGTGCCCGGTTCCTCTCGACGGACCCAGACGTAAACCACCACGCGCACGTAGTAGTAGAGCGACAGCGCGCTGTTCAGGACGCCGATCACCGCAAGACCGAAATAACCCGCTTCGATCGCGGACGCGAACAGCCAGATCTTGCCCATGAACCCGGCGGTGGGCGGGATGCCTCCGAGCGAGAGCATGAACAGCAGCATCGCGATCGCAATGGCCGGCTGGCGCGACGACAGCCCGGCGAGATCGCGAAGTTCGTCTCCCGCGATGTCGTGGCGCCGCATGAGCACGATCACGCCAAACGCGCCCAGCTGCATGAAGGCGTACACAACGAGGTACAGCAACGCGGCGCTGATGCCGCGCGGCGTGGCCGCCACAATCCCGATCAGGATGTATCCCGCGTGCGCGATCGAGGAATACGCGAGCAGCCGCTTCACGTTGGTCTGCGTCAGCGCCGCCAGGTTACCGACCGTCATCGAGAGGACGGACAACACATAAAAGAAGGATGCCCAGCCGAGCGGCTGCCCGAAGATCGTGCCGAGGCCGTCCAGATGAAATGCCGGCATCCCTTCGAAGAAGATCCGCATCAGCATGGCGAACGACGCGGCCTTCGATCCAACCGAGAGAAACGCGGTGATTGGCGTGGGCGCGCCTTCATAGACGTCCGGCGCCCACATGTGAAATGGCACCGCGGCAATCTTGAAGCCCATGCCCGCAACGACCAGCATCACGGCAACGGCAAGCAGCCGCCCCCCCGAACCAGACGCCAGCGTCGTCGAAATCGCGCGGAGCTCGGTGGTGCCGGTCAGACCGTAGAGGAGCGACATCCCGTACAGAAGCAGCGCGAGCGAGAACGCGCCCAGCAGGTAGTACTTGACGGCTGCTTCATTCGATCGGCGGTTCGGCCTGAGGAAGCCGGCGAGGATGTAGAAGCACACGGCCATCGTCTCGAGGCCGATGAAGAGCGTGATGAGATCGATCCCGCTCGCCATGACCATCATCCCCGCCGTGGCGCAGAGGACGAGGAAGTAGTACTCGCCGGGACGGCCTCCCTCGATGGTCAGGTAGCGGTGCGACAACAGCACGGTGACCGCCGCGGCCATCACAAACAGCAGCTTGAAGAAAATCGCAAACCCGTCCACGGCAAACATGCCGCGGGCAATCGTCGCTTCGGTTGCCGACATCGCGCTTAGCATTGCCGCGGCGGCCCCAAGCGACAGCAGCGCGACCCATGCGACGCGCGCCTGGCGATCGCGGGACAGCGCGACATCGGAAATCAGCACGAGCAGCGCGCCCGTGCAGACGATCAGTTCGGGAAGGAGGTAATACAAGTCCGCACTCGAGAAGCCAGGCACGGTTATCGCTCACCTGGTTTCTTCGGCGGAGCCGTTGGTACTGCCGTATCTGCGCACGGTACCACGGTCAGGAAATCGGGCGGACCGCCCGGTTTCGCACCTGGTTTTGGCGCGGGCGCAGGTGTGCTGCCGCAACTCGAAAGCGTGGGATTGAAACCCGTTCCGGCTCCTGCGTCGTTCAACGCGGGGGGCGCGCCGGTCGGCACCCCGGCGACCGCAGGCCGCGACCCCGGGTTCACGCGGGCCGCCACGCGCGTCACGGTGCCTTCCAGGCGCCGCAGGAATGGCGATGGATAGATCCCGATCCAGATCGCGAGCACGACGAGCGGCACCAGGGTCGCAAGCTCCCGCACGTCGAGGTCGCGCATCGAGGCATTTTCCGGCCGATCGATGGTGCCGAACATCGTGCGCTGGAAGAGCCACAGCATGTAAGCCGCGCCGAGCACGATGCCGGCCGCGCCCGCGCCGGCCCAGATCGGGTGAACGATGTAAATCCCCTGCAGGATCAGCAGTTCGCCGATGAATCCGTTGAGCGCGGGAAGCCCGATCGACGAGAGCGTCATGATCAGGAACACCGCGGCAAACACCGGCATGGTCTTCGAGAGGCCACCGTATTCCGCGATCTCCCGCGTGTGGCGGCGCTCGTAGACGATGCCGACGATCAGGAAGAGGGCGCCTGTCGAAATGCCGTGATTGATCTGCTGCAGCAATCCCCCGGTGAGGCCCAGCGGCGTCAGCGCGAACATGCCGAGCATCACCATGCCCATGTGGCTGACGCTGGAATACGCAACCAGCCGCTTCCAGTCCGTCTGCGCAAGCGCGACGAGCGCCCCGTAGATGATCCCAATGATCGACAGTGCCGCGATCATCGGCACGAAATAACGCGATGCGTCCGGCAGCATCGGCATGCTGAAGCGCACGAACCCGTAGGTGCCCATCTTCAGCATGATGGCGGCCAGGATCACCGAGCCTGCCGTCGGTGCATCGGTGTGCGCATCCGGCAGCCACGTGTGAAACGGAAACATCGGGACCTTGATCGCAAAGCCCAGGAAGAACGCGAGGAAGATCCACTTCTGCAGCGTGAATGGAATCTGGAGCTGCTGCAGTTCCGTGATGTCGAACGTGTAGGTACCACTGACGCTGTGGTTGAAGAAATACAGCGCAAGGATCCCGAGTAGCATCACGACGCTGCCGACGAGCGTGTAGAGAAAGAACTTGATCGCGGAATAGAGACGACGTCCCCCGCCCCAGATGCCAATGAGGAAATACATCGGCACCAGCATCACTTCCCAGAACAGGAAGAACAGCAGGAAATCGAGTGCCATGAACGCGCCGAGGAGTCCCGTCTGCAGCACCAGCAGCGAAACGTAATACTCCTTCACGCGCTCGGTGATGCCGGACCATGAACACAGCACCGCGATCGCGCCCATCAGCGTCGTCAACAGGATCAAGAGGGCGCTGTAGCCGTCGACGCCAAGGTAGTACGACGCGCCAATCGAGGGGATCCACTCCGCCCGTTCGGCGAACTGCCAACCCGTTGCGCTGAAGTCGTAGGCAAACCACAGTGGGAGCGAGACCAGGAACCCGAGCGCCGCCACCATCGCGGCAACCCACCTGATCGTTTGTTCGTTCGTGCGCGGGATGAACAGGAGCACGATCGCGCCCGCCAGCGGCGTGAACAGAATCAACGAGAGCAGGTGCGCCATCATCACCGTGCGAGGAGATACAGCGTCAGGAAACCACAAATACCGATCAGGATCACCAGTGCGTAATTCTGTACGAGTCCGGTCTGGCCGCGGCGGACGAGGAAGCTGCCCTCACCCGCGCTCCAGCCCGTGGCGTTGACCGCGCCGTCGACTGCCAGCTTGTCGAAGAGGTGCGACATCCAGGCGAGCACGCGCGTCATCACGCCCCATGCATTGACGAAGCCGTCGATGATCCGCTGGTCCATCCGCCACAGCTCGCGGGCCGAGGCGAATGCCCCGCGTACCAGCGTAGCGCCGTACAAATCGTCAACGTAGTACTTGTTCAACAGCAGCGCGTGCAATCCACTCCAACGCTGCGCGGCGCGGCGCGGCACCTCGGGGTGATTCACATAGAACCGCCATGCGCCGGCCAGCCCGGTCGCTCCGAGCAGCATGCTGAGAAGCATGAGCGCCCAGGCCTGGGCTGTCGTCGCCTCCGTGACAGGAGATGCCGCCCGATGCGCGGCGTGGTCGCGCTCCAGTTCTTCACGCGCTTGCGCCAGGAGTTCAGCCGTGCCGGGGGGGTCAGGGTCACCGGGACGCTTGACAATGAGAACGCCTCGCGAATACTCCGCGAAGCTTGGCGCCAGGAAATGCTCGATCGCGTTCGCGCCGCCGAGCGCCCTGGGAATGCCAATGAACCCTACGACGATCGTGCCGATTGCGAGGATCATGAGTGGCACGGCCATCGCCCCCGAGGCGTCGTGCGGTTCGTGCTCCGGCTCGTATTCCCGCTGCGACCCGTAAAATGTCATCGCGATCAGCCGGAACATGTAGAACGCGGTCAGCAGCGTGGTCACTGACGCGAGCAACCACAAAGCCCGATTCCTGCCGAAGGTCTGCAGGAGGATCTCGTCCTTGCTGAAGAAACCGGCCAGCGGCGGGATGCCTGCAATCGCCAGTGCGCCAACGACCATCGTGACGAACGTCACCGGCAGGTAGCGTTTCAGGCCACCCATTCGCCGCATGTCCTGCTCGCCCGCCATCGCGTGAATGACGGCGCCGCTCCCGAGAAACAGCAACGCTTTGAAGAACGCGTGGGTGATGAGGTGGAAGATGGCAGCGCTCGCCGCGCCCACGCCCGTCGCGAGAAACATCAGGCCGAGCTGCGAAATCGTGGAATACGCAAGCACACGCTTGATATCGGTTTGGACGATGGCAATCGATGCTGCCATGAGTGCCGTGAGCGCGCCGACGATGGCCACAATGGCGAGCACCAGCGGTGCGTGAGAAAAGAGCACGGCGTTGCGCGCGATCACATAGACGCCGGCAGTCACCATCGTGGCGGCATGGATCAGCGCCGACACCGGTGTCGGGCCTTCCATCGCGTCCGGCAGCCAGACGAACAGCGGAATCTGAGCGCTCTTGCCCGTCGCGCCGATGAAGAGCAGGAGGCAAATGATGGAGAGCCCGCCGAAATGCGCGGTTTCGATAGGCCAGCGGCTGGCCTCGATCGCGACGCCTTGGAGGTTGATCGTGCCGAACGCGTAAAAGGCCGCCAGGATGCCAAGCAGGAAGCCCCAGTCGCCGATCCGGTTCACGATGAACGCCTTGCGTCCGGCGTTCGCAGCGCTGCCTTTCTGATACCAGAAGCCGATGAGGAGGTACGAGCAGAGCCCGACGCCTTCCCAGCCGACGAACAGCACGAGGAAGTTGCCGCCGAGCACCAGCAGCAGCATGAACGCGCAAAAGAGGTTGAGATAGCAGAAGAACCGCGCGTAGCTCCCGCGCGGCTCCTCGCGCATGTACGCGGTCGCGTAGATGTGAATCAGCAATCCGATGCCGGTCACCACCAGCGCCATCACGGCAGCCAGCGGATCGATCATCAGCGACCAGGGCGCGTGGAAGAATGCCGGGCCTTTGAGCGTCACCGCCGGGATTGGCGGGATCCACGCGCCGAGCGCGACCTCCCGCGCGATCGGCGTTCGCGCGACATTCACGGCAGCCGCGATGGCAAGCGCGAACGACACCGCCATCGACAGGCAGGCCACGGCCGCCGCGACGGTTCGATTGAACCAGCGGATGCCGACCAGCCCGTTGATTGCCGCCCCCGCGGCGGGAAAGAACGGCAGCAGCCAGACGAGCGCGCTCATCCTCTCAGCAGGTTGACTTCGTCGATGTTCAAGGTTTCCTTGTTCCGGTAGAAGGCCAGCAGGATGCCGAGGCCGATCGCAGCTTCCGCTGCTGCCACCGCAATGATGAACAACGCGAACACCTGGCCGACGACGTGGCCGTAGAGCCGCGAGAACGCCACGAGATTCAGGTTCACCGCGTTCAGCATCAGCTCGATCGACATGAACAGGATGATGATATTGCGCCGCAGCATGACGCCGGTCGTGCCGAGCGCGAACAGCGC
The DNA here is from genome assembly GCA_046726015.1 of Acidobacteriota bacterium. Taxonomy (GTDB): domain Bacteria; phylum Acidobacteriota; class Vicinamibacteria; order Vicinamibacterales; family 2-12-FULL-66-21; genus QHWT01. The sequence continues at coordinate 9,142 of JBKOZS010000208.1, read as the reverse complement.
CGCCGCGAGAACGAGGTAGTGGTAGGGCGTAATCGGGGCGAATTGCACGTTAATCAGCCTTCCGCGCAAACAGGATGGCGCCGACCATCGCGGCCAGGAGCAGCATCGACGCCACCTCGAATGCAATCAGGTAATCGGTATAGAGCAATAGCCCAACCTGTTCGGTGTTGCCGCTGACCGCCGGCGTCGCGGCCGGGATCGGCGTTGCCGAGGGCGACGAGGCGGTGTAGAAGACGATGGCCGTCACTTCCGCGAGCACCGCCGCCGCCAGCATGACGCCGAGGCCGCTCTTTCTATGCGGGTCGTAATGCGCTTCCGGCGCACGCTTCTGGTTCACGAGCATCACGACGAACAGGTAGAGCACGACAATCCCGGCTGCGTAGACCAGCACCTGGATGACGGCCAGGAACTCCGCGCCGAGCACCACGTACACAACCGCGACCGCAAGGAAGTTGAGCACCAGGAACACGACGCTGTGCACCGCGCTGCGCGCGGTAATCACCATCACCCCGAAGCCCAGGATCACCGCTGCCAAGAGATAGAACGCGACGGCTTCCAGCATGTGTTCCTACAGCAGAACCTTCAGCGTTGCCGTCACGAACAGGTTCACGAGCGCGACGGGAATCAGCACCTTCCATCCAAGCCGCATCAGCTGATCGTAGCGATAGCGCGGCAGCGTGGCGCGGATCCAGATGAACACGTAAAGAAACACGAAACACTTCAACAAGAACCAGATCCAGCCGGGAATGAACCCCAGGAACGCGAGCCAGCCCACGTTCGGGAACGGCCGCAACCACCCGCCGAAGAACAACGTCGCGACGACCGCCGAGACGACAATCATGTTGGCGTATTCGGCGAGAAAGAACATTGCGAACCGCATCCCGCTGTACTCGGTGTGGAAGCCGCCGGTGAGCTCCTGCTCGGCCTCGGCCAGATCGAAAGGGGTGCGGTTCGTTTCCGCGAGCCCGCCAATGAACAGCACCACCAGCGCCACCGGCTGGACGAAGGCGAACCAGGCGCGGTGCTGCAGCTGCGCCTCGACGATGCCTACCATGCTCAGTGTGCCGGCTGTGACAATGACGCTGACGAGCATCATCGTGACCGCCACCTCGTAGCTGATCAACTGCGCCGACGCACGCAGGCTTGCGAGCAGCGGATATTTGCTGTTCGAGGCGTATCCCGCGAGGATGATCCCGTAGACCCCGATCGAGGTAATCGAGACGATGTACAGGAGCCCGACGTTGATGTCGGCAATGAACAGCGGGACATCGCGTCCGAAGATCCGCACGGACCCCCCGAAGGGGATCACCGCGAAGGCGATTAACGCTGGCACGAGCGACATGATCGGCGCGAGCGTGAACAGCCACTTGTCGGCGCGCGCCGGCGTGATGTCTTCCTTCAGCAGCAGCTTGATCGCGTCGGCAATGGGCTGCAGCACGCCGTGCGGGCCCACCCGCATCGGCCCGAGCCGCGACTGCGCCCACGCGATGACCTTGCGCTCGAGCAGCACCATGTAGGTGACCGCGATCAGCACCGCGTTGAGCACCACCAGGATCTGCACGAGCGGGAGCAGCCAGCCCATCGCCGTTACCGGTCCACCTCGCCGAGCACGATGTCGATCGATCCGATCATCGCGACCACGTCCGCGACGAGATGTCCCCGGATCAACCGCGGCAGCGCCTGCAGGTTGCAGAACGATGGCGGGCGCACGCGAAACCGGTAGGGTGCGTTCGACCGGCCGTCGCTGACGATGAAGAAGCCCAGCTCCCCTTTTGGTGACTCGATCGCGTGGTAGGTCTCCCCTGCCGGCGGCTTGATCAGCCGCGGCACCTTGCCGACCACCGGCCCTTCGGGGAGTCCCTCGATGGCCTGCCGGATGATTCGTACGGACTGGCGGAACTCCTCCAGGCGGACCAGGTAGCGGTCGTAGATGTCTCCCGCGCTTCCGATCGGCACGTCGAACTCGAACTCGTCGTACGCGGCGTAGGGTTCGTCCTTGCGCACGTCGCGCGGAACGCCGGAGCCGCGCAGCGGCGGACCGCTCAAGCCGATCGCGATCGCATCAGGACCGGTGATCACGCCGATGTTGCGCGTGCGCTCGATCCAGATCCGGTTGTGGGTGAGCAGCTCCTCGTACTCGGGGATTTTCGTCTCGAACAGATCGCAGAAGGCGCTCACCTTGCGCGCCCAGCCCGATGGGATGTCGAGCGGCAGGCCGCCCACGCGCATCGAGCTGAGCGTGAGCCGCGCGCCGCAGAACTCCTCGAACAGGTCCAGCACCAGCTCGCGCTCGCGGAAGTTGTAGAGGAACACTGTCATCGCGCCGATGTCCATCGCATGCGTGCCCAGCCACAGGTTGTGGCTGGCAATCCGCTGGAGCTCGGCAAGGATGGTCCGGATGTACCGCGCGCGCCGCGGCACTTCGAGCTGCATCAGTTTCTCGACCGTCTCGCAGTACCCGAGATTGTTGGTCGCCGCCGCCACGTAGTCCATCCGATCGGTCAGCATCACGATCTGCTGCCAGTCGCGATGCTCCGACAGCTTTTCGATGCCGCGATGCAGGTAGCCAATGACCACGTCGGCGTCGACGACGCGCTCGCCATCGAGACGCAGGACCACCCGCAGCACGCCATGCGTGCTGGGATGCTGCGGCCCCATGTTGATGACGAGTTCGTCGGTGTCGAAAAGGCTCATGGCTCAGGGCTTAGGGCTCAAGGCTTACGGATCAATCTCAAAGGCGGACCTGGAGGTCCGCCTTACCTCTCGTTGCGCAGGCGGAGCCAGTCCATCGGATTTTCCATCAGCAATTCGCCAGGGCCCTCGAGTGGATAGTCCTTTCGTTCCGGGTGACCCTGCCACTCGTCCGGCATGAGAATGCGGCGCAGATCGGGATGGCCTTCGAACGGGATGCCGAACATGTCGAAGACCTCGCGCTCGAGCCAGTTCGCGGCAGGCCAGACGCTCGTCACCGATGCAACCGCCTGGCCGTCACCGACGCGCACCTTGACGCGAACGCGATGGCGGTAACGCGTGGAATACAGCGCGAAGCTCACATCGAAACGCTCCGCACGCGGCGGCCAGTCCGTCGCTGTGACGTCCGAGCACGCGTCGAACGCCGCGTCCTCCGCCGCGCGCAGGTGACGCATCACCTCGAGCAGGCGATCGGCCGGCACGATCACCGTCCAGTCGCCGACCCAGTAGGATACCTGCGTCACCGCCTCCGGCATCAGCGAGAGGAGCGCCGTGATGAACCCCGGAACGGAAATGTCGGCGGGTGGTGGCGGATCGGGGGGACCTGCGGGCGGCGCGGGATTCACGCCCACTCGAGCGCTCCCTTCCTCCACGCGTACACGTAACCGACGATCAGGATGAGAACGAAGAGGAACATTTCAACCAGGCCGAACAGGGCGAGCCGATCGAGCACCACCGCCCACGGGAACATGAACACGGTCTCCACGTCGAAAATGACAAAGAGCATCGCGACGAGGTAGTAGCGGACGCTGTACCGATCCCGCGCGTCGGTCCGTGGCTCGATACCGCACTCGTACGGCTCGAGCTTGACCGCATTCACCTTCTCGGCATGGACGAGCCGGGAAATGATGAGGGTCACGATCGCAAACGCGATACCGACGAGGATGAAGAGGAAGATGGGAATGTAAGCCCGAAGCATTTCCGCCTCCGCCCGCTGCGCGGGCTACGGCGAGACCGCCGAAGCCGCTCCGCGGCTTCGGCGGGCGGGTAACGTCCGGAGTATACTCGACTTGAAAGGCCCCCCACCCATGAAACATTGGTTTGTGGCGCTGCTGATCGGCGCCTTTTGCATGCGTCCCGGCCTCGTCCTGGCCCAGGCCAGACCGACGAACGTCAACGCCGGCGTCCTGGATTCGAAAGGGGAGGCCGTCACCGGGCTCACGGCTTCTGACTTCACCGTCAAGGAAGATGGCGTTGCGCGCGAGGTGCTGAAGGCGGGCCCCGCCACCGAACCGCTGACGGTCGCGCTGCTCATCGACGACAGCCAGGCCCTCAACGCGGGCGTACAGTTCATACGCGATGCCGCGCGCGACTTCGTCAAGACGCTTGTCGGCAAAGCCGAGATCGCGGCGATCACCTTTGGCGAGCGCCCGACGATTGCGCTCGACTACACCAGCGACGAGAAGGCCGTGCTCAATGCCGTCGGCCGGATCTTCCCGCGATCGGGGGCCGGCTCGTACCTGCTTGATGCGATTGTCGACACCAGCAAGGGCCTGCAGAAGAAAGAGGCGGCCCGGCCCGTGATCGTGGTGTTGATGCTCGAAGACGTCGAGTTCAGCAATCGGTACTACGAACAGGTGCTCGAGGAGCTCTACAAGTCGCACGCGACCCTCCACGTCGTGGCCATCGGGACGCCAGATTCCGGAATCGGATCCGACGAGATTCGGAATCGCAACATGGTCATTGCCGAGGGCACGGAGGGGACCGGCGGACGCCGGGACCAGGTGCTGGCCCTGAGCGGTGCGCCAGCGCGAATGACACAGCTCGCGAAGGAGCTGCTGAATCAGTACACCGTCACCTATGCGCGGCCCGAGACGCTCATCCCGCCACAGCGACTCGAGGTCTCGACAACGAAGCCGGGCCTTACGGTCCGTGCGCCGCGCAAGGCTCCACCCATGGAACGGAAAACACCATGACGCGTCGCCTGGGCCTGGCCTTTCTTTTCGCCGCCGCTGCCGCAACGGCGCTCGCGGCGCAACAGCAGCGTTTCCGTGCGGGCATCGAACTCGTGTCGCTCAATGTCACGGTTACCGATGGCACCGGGCGCTACGTCACCGACCTCGGGCAGGAAGACTTCGAGGTGTACGAGGACGGCGCGAAGCAGACGCTCACGTTCTTCTCGCGCACGCAGACGCCGATCTCGCTGGCGCTGCTGCTCGATACCAGCGCAAGCATGGAGGAACGGATGCCGATCGCGCAGGAAGCTGCCATCGGCTTCGCGCGACAGCTCCACAAGGACGACCAGGCGGCCATCATCGACTTCGACAGCCAGGTCAGGATTCTCGCGCAGTTCACCAACGATGGCGCGGCCCTCGAGAAAGCCATCCGTGCCACGACACCCAACGGATCCACGTCGCTCTACAACGCGATTTACATTTCGCTGAAGGAGCTGCGCAAGACGCGGGCGCAGTCCACATCGGATATCCGCCGGCAGGCGGTGGTGCTCCTGTCGGACGGCGACGATACCTCGAGCCTCATCGAGTTCGACGAGGTACTCGATCTTGCGAAGCGCTCCGAAACGGTGATCTACGCGATCGGGTTGCGCCAGGGAGAAGTCGCGCGGCGCGAATTCAAGGAAGCGGAGTTCGTGTTGCGCCAGCTCGCGCAGGAAACCGGCGGACGCGCCTACTTCCCCACCGATGCGCGCGAGCTGCCGAAGATCTACCAGGCGATCTGGGACGAGCTTTCCAGCCAGTATGCTGTCGCCTACTCCTCGTCGAACCCGAAGCGGGACGGCGCATGGCGGCGGATTCTCGTCCGCATCGCTCGTCCGGGCCTGACCGCCCGGACCAAACAGGGCTATTACGGGCCCACAGGATCATAGGGCAATGCTGGCCTGGCTTCCCCTGGTGCTGTATGCGGCGGCGGCGGCCGCCTACATCACGCATTTCAGCAACCGGGATCCTCGTGTCGGCCGCGTCGCCTCGTCACTGCTCGCGGGTGGCGTACTCGCCCATACGTTCTGGATCGGTATGCAGACCGTCGAAGCCGGGTACGCGCCGCTCGTCGGCACAACGGCAGCGGTCTCCGCTTTCGTGTGGCTGCTTGGTCTCGCATACCTCTACGTCGAGCTCACGACCGATGAACGTGCGATGGGAGCGTTCGTGACCGTGCTGCTCGCCGTACTGGCGCTGCTGCCCGCACTGCACGCATCGGACATGGAGCCGCGGCCGGAGCTCCTGCGCAGCCCGCTGTTCACGATCCACGTGCTCTCGATGCTGTTCGCGTACGCGAGCTTCGCGCTGGCATTCGTGCTGGGCGTCACCTACGTTCTGCTGTTCAAGGAAATCAAGGCGAAGCACCTCGGCTTCTTCTATGCGCGTCTGCCGTCGCTGCAGGTGCTCGACGTCATGAACGGCCGGGCCATCATCGTGGGCTGGCTGTTCCTGACGTGCGGCCTGGTCGTCGGCGGCATCTGGGCCACGCAAATCCACGCGCTGCCCGATCCGCGCGTGCAGGCAATGTCGGTCGGCGATCCCAAAATCCTCGTGGCGCTGCTCTCCTGGGCGATGTACTCCTTCGCGCTGTTCGCGCGCAGCACCATCGGCTGGAGTGGACGACGCGCCGCATGGCTCTCCGCGATCGGGTTCGTCATCGTCCTGCTGAACTTCGTCCCGGTCGGATACTTCCTGACCCGGAGTCACAACTTCTAACGTCATGCGGCTCCTTGCCGTCGGCGTAAGTCACCGTACTGCGCCCGTCGAGTTGCGGGAGTGCCTCGACTTTGCGAAGGAGGGGCTCGACGCCGCGCTCACGGCGCTGGCGTCGCGCTCCGTTGCGCGCGAGATCGTCGTGCTCTCGACGTGCAACCGCGCGGAGATTTACGCCGTGGCCGAAGGCGACGCGGCGGCAGAGGCGTGTGGACGCTTCATCAGCGAGTATCACCAGATGGCGCACGAAACCATTGCGCCGCACCTGTTCGTCCGGCGCGGCACGGAGGCGGCGACACACTTGTTTCGCGTCGCGGCGGGGCTCGACTCGCTGGTTGTCGGAGAGCCGCAGATCCTGGGGCAGGTGAAAGACGCGTACGCCAAGGCGAGTGCGCTCAAGTTCACCGGCGCGCTGACCAACCGCCTGTTCAGCAGCGCGTTCACCGTGGGCAAGCGGGTGCGGTCAGAGACGGGCCTCGGTGAAGGAGCGGTATCGGTCAGCTACGCGGCAATCTCGCTCGCGAAAAAGATTTTCGGAGATTTGAAGGGACTCGACGTGCTGGTGCTTGGCGCGGGCGAGATGGCGAAGCTGACCGCCGTGCACCTGCAGGCGCAGCACGTCAAGCAGCTCACCATCGCCAGCCGCACGCTGGCCACCGCCCAGCGGCTCGCAACCGCGCTGAAGGGACGGGCCGTTCCATGGTCGTCGCTCGGCGAGGCGTTGTCCTCCGCGGACATCGTCGTCACGGCAACCGGTGCGGCGGAGCCGGTGCTCACGCGGGCCCGCGTGGAAGACGCCATGCGGCCGCGACGGCACCGGCCGCTGTTCGTGATCGACATCGCCGTGCCGCGCGACGTCGAGGCGGCCGTTGGCGATCTCGACCAGGTGTTCCTCTACAACATTGACGACCTGCGCACGATCGTGCAGGAGAACCTGGCACGGCGCGCCTCCGAGCTTGAACACGCCGACGCGATTGTGAGTGAAGAGGTCGATCGGTTCGCCGCGTGGATGCAGTCGCGCGAGATCGTTCCAACCGTCATCGCGCTGCGCCAGCGGTTCGAGGCCATCCGTCAGGCGGAACTGCACCGCCTCGAATCGAAGCTGTCAGGGCTGCCGCCCGAGGCGAGGGCACGCGTCGACGAGATCACGCATCTCATCGTCGAGAAGCTGCTGCTGACACCCACGGAACAGCTCAAGGCCGTCAGCGATGAAAGCATGGTGATTGCTTACGCCGATGCGCTGAACCGGCTGTTCGGCCTTGCCGACGACAAGTCGAAGTCGGATGGCTCACATCCGCAGAAGGTGTCGTCGTGAGGCCGCTCCGCATCGGCACGCGCGGCAGCCAGCTCGCACTGTGGCAGGCGCGCACCGTAGCGGCGCTCATCGAGCAGCAGGGTCACGACGTCGAGCTCGTGATCATCAAGACCGCCGGCGACCGATTGCAGGAGGCGCCGCTGTCGGAAATCGGGGGAAAGCGGCTCTTCGTCAAGGAAATCGAAGACGCGCTCTTGCGGTCCGAAATCGATCTCGCCGTGCACAGCGCAAAGGACATGCCCGCAGTGCTGCCCGAAGGGCTCGACATCGGCGCGGTGCTGCCACGCGAGGATCCGCGCGATGCGCTGGTGCTGCCCGGCGGCGCCGTTGCCGCGGATCTTGCGGCCGCCGCTGCGCAGATCGGCGACAGCCCGACCATTGGCACCAGCAGCGTGCGGCGCAGCGCGCAACTGTCGACGCTCCTGCCACGCGCGCAGTTCGCGCCGATTCGCGGCAACGTGGATACGCGGCTGCGGAAGCTCGACGCGGGTGGATTTGACGCCCTGGTCCTCGCCCTGGCGGGGATGAGACGTCTCGGCTTTGGCGCACGGATCTCTGCCCCGATTCCGCCGGCCGACTGCGTCCCGGCCCCCGGACAGGGGATCATCGCCATCGAAATCAGGGACGACGATCGAAATACCCGTGATCGGCTGCAGCCGATCAATGATGGAATGTCAGGAGTGGCCCTGGCGGCTGAGCGGGCGCTCGTGGCGGCACTGGGGGGCGGCTGCCAGTTGCCGCTCGGGGCGATTGCACTGCCTGTCGAGGGGCAGCTGGACATGCTCGCGATCGTTTCGTCGGTGGACGGGCGCCGGAGCGTGCGGCGGCAGGCGCGGGGTTCCGTTTCGGAGCCGGCGCGGCTCGGCCAGCAACTCGCCGAGGAGCTGGCCGCCGCAGGCGCCACGGCGCTCCTCGACGAGGTGCGCGGCACCCGGGGTCCGGTTGAAGGAAGTTATTGACCACCAGTAGGCCCGTCTCGCCGAAGCGCTCCGCGCGAAGGCGGAACTGCCTGTCCGTCGTCAGTTGGTTGCTGCAATGAAAAGCCCCTGCGTCTACATCGTCGGCGCCGGTCCCGGCGATCCCGGGTTGATCAGCGTTCGCGGCCGGCGGTATCTCGAGGCCGCTGATGTCGTGGTGTACGACCGCCGGGTGCATACCCGCCTGTTGCGGCTCGCGCGCCCGGAAGCAGAGCGCATCGACGTGGGCGCGGCCGCGCCGAGACCCCTCGACCAGGATGCGATTTCGTTGCTGCTGGTCGAAAAGGCACGCGAAGGCAAGACGGTCGTCCGGCTGAAATGGGGGGATCCGTTCGTGTTCGACAGCGGCGGCAAGGAAGCCCTGTTCCTTCACGAACAGCAGATCCCGTTCGAAGTCGTGCCCGGCATTCCCCGCGCCATCGGCATCCCGGCCTATGCGGGGATTCCCC
>JBKOZS010000207.1:0-16720 GCA_046726015.1 Acidobacteriota bacterium | reverse complement strand
GGTCAGCTTCGAGCCGAGCCTTCACAGCGGCTTCGGCACCGGAGTTGTCGTCGGCGATCTGGGGTTCATCTTCAACTGCCGCGGCGACTACTACTCGCTCGTGGCGGGCGAGGCCAACGCTCTCGAACCGCGCAAGCGTCCGAGGAGCACGCTGCAGAGCACGCTTGTGATGAAGGACGATCAACCGTACATGGTGACCGGAAGTCCCGGAGGGGACGATCAGGTCATGCGGACGATGCAGACGCTCCTGAACGTGATCGGGTTCGATATGAACGTGCAGCAGGCGATAGAGGCGCCGCGCTGGACGACACGCAGCTTCCCGGCCTCGCCGTTCCCGCATACGATGTATCCGGGCGACCTGTCGGTCGAGAACACGATTGCAGAAACAGTTCGCAAGGCGCTTGAAGTGAAGGGGCACAAGCTGAAGGTCGCCCGCGCGTGGTCGCTCGGCGCGAACGCCGCAATTGTGGTCGACCCGCGAACGAACGTCCTGAGTGCGGGCGCCGATCCTCGTACGGAGGCGTACGCCTGGGCGAAATAAGAGCGGGTTCCCGGGAACCCGCTTTTCCTCTCAACCCAGAAACAGTTCGTAGGCCGTGTTGCCGTCCTCGCGCTGGTAGCGGTAGCCCAGATCCGCGAGGAACTGCTCGAAGCGTGGCAGATCGACCGGCGGCACTTCGAATCCAGCGAGCACGCGGCCGAAGTCGGCGCCGTGGTTGCGATAGTGGAACAGGCTGATATTCCAGCGCCCGCCAAGCTTGTCGAGAAACTCCATCAGCGCGCCGGGACGCTCCGGGAACTCGAACCTGCACAGGTACTCGTGCTCGACAGCGGGGCTCCGGCCTCCAACCATGTGCCGCACGTGGAGTTTCGCGACTTCGTTGTCGGTGAGATCGACCGTCCGATAGCCGGCGCGTTCAAGGCTCGACGTGAGTTTTCCGGCGTCTTCGCGCGACCGCGTGGCAATGCCGACAAAGATGTGCGCCGCGTCGCGGCCGCTCAGCCGGTAGTTGAACTCGGTCACGACGCGACGTCCGATGGTCTGGCAGAACTCGCGAAACGACCCCGGCCGCTCCGGAATCGTCACACCAAAAATCGCTTCGCGCGCGTCGCCCAGTTCCGCGCGCTCCGCGACGAAGCGCAGCCGATCGAAATTCATGTTGGCGCCGCTGAGGATGGCCGCCAGCTTCGCCTCAGCGGTTCCGGTCTGCTCGATCCATTTCCGCACACCGGCAACCGCGAGTGCCCCGGCCGGCTCCATGATCGATCGTGTGTCGTCGAAGATGTCCTTCACCGCGCCGCAGATCTCGTCGTTCGTCACCCGCACGATTTCGTCGACCATCGCCTGGACGATCGGGAACGTCAAGCGCCCGACTTCGCGCACCGCGACGCCATCCGCGAAAATCCCCACCGTGTCGAGGACGACCCGTTTTCCGGCGGCGAGGGATTGGTACATGGCGTCCGCCTCGTACGGTTCGACACCGATCACGCGCACGGCCGGACGAAGCGCCTTCACGTAGCTCGCGATACCGGCGATGAGTCCGCCCCCGCCCACCGGAACGAAGATTGCCGCGACGTCGCCGAGGCGATGGCGCAGGATCTCGTTGCCGATCGTTCCCTGGCCGGCAATGACAAGCACATCGTCGAAAGGATCGACGAAGACACGGCCGGTCTCATTGACCAGCGTGTCGCAGTGACTTCGCGCGTCGGCATAGGTGTCGCCGGTGAGCACGACGTCGGCGCCCAGGTCACGCACCGCCTGCACTTTGATTTCAGGCGTGGTCTGCGGCATCACGATCAAGGCCTGGAGCCCGAGATGGCGCGCGGCAAATGCCACCCCCTGCGCGTGGTTGCCTGCGCTTGCCGCAATCACGCCCCTGGCGCGCTCTCCGTCGGTCATGTGCGCGATGCGGTTGTATGCGCCGCGAAGCTTGAAGCTGAAAACCGGCTGCAGGTCTTCGCGCTTGAGGCGAATGTCGTTGCGCAACCGGCGCGACAGCCTGGGCGCCGTTTCGAGCGGCGTCTCGTGCGCGACGTCGTAGACGCGGCTGGTCAGGATCAGCCGCAGCATGGAATCGGGGGTGATCGGTGTCATGGAGCAGGCTTAAGGCTCAGGACTCAAGGCTCAGGGCGGCTCACGGCTTCACGGCTCAGGGTCGTCACGACGAGTCATGAGCCATTGAACCCATAAGCCAGCATGAGCTCTGAGCCCTGAGTCATGAGCCGTTCATCATATGCTCTCGGGATGACTTTCGATCGCTGGCGGCGGGGAGTGTTCATCTGGATCTTTGCGGGGATTGCGGCATGCGGTCCGAAATCGAGCGGGCCGGCGGGAACCCCGCCCCCCGCGCCACAGGCGGCGGTCGCGGCAGAGCGTCACACCCACGAGAATCTCAATGCCGTGCTGTGGATGCAGACCGCGGTCGAGTACCGCGCGACTGCGCTTCAGGCGTACCGTCTCGCGCAGTTGCAGCTTGACGCGGGACTCCGGGATCCCACGTGGACCGCCGCCGTCGAGCAGACGGGCGACGTGTCGTCGCTCCCACCAGCCATCATCCTCGATCTCGACGAGACCGTCATCGACAACTCGGCGTTCCAGGCGCGGCAGGTTGAAGAGGCGTCGTCGTATTCGGAAGACGCGTGGAACCGCTGGGCCGAAGAGCGCAAGGCCGGCGCCATTCCGGGCGCCGTCGAGTTCCTGGCATACGCCAAAAGCAAGGGCGTCACACCGTTCTACATCACGAACCGCGATCACAAAGTCGAGGGCGCGACGCGCGATGTGCTTGCGCGGCTAGCCGTTCCCGTCACGACCGAGCGCGACGCGGTGCTTACGCGTCACGAGAACGGGTGGGACGCGTCCGACAAATCGTCGCGGCGCACGTTGATTGCGGCGAACTACCGCGTCGTGCTGCTCGTCGGCGACAACTTCGAGGACTTCGTCAGCGGCACGCGCGCGTCAGTGGCCGATCGCGCGGCGTTGATGCAGAAGTACGAGGAGTACTGGGGACGGAAGTGGATCGTGCTGCCGAACCCTGCGTATGGGTCCTGGGAGGGAGCCATTACCTTCGGCTTGACGCAGCCGAGTGACGTGCAAACGCTCGCGGCGAAGTATCGCGCCCTCAACCTCGCACGGGGCAGTGTGCTACGAATCAGGCAGGAAGCATCGTCCGTGATCTTCCCAGGCCAAAGACCTTGACGAGCACGAGCCCGGCAACGAAGCCGCCGATGTGCGCCATATACGCGACGCCTCCCTCGCTGGTATGTGCGATCGACCCAACCTGGCTGATCAACTGGATCACGATCCAGAGGCCGAGGACCAGGATTGCGGGAACGGTCGTGACGCCGACTCGGGTCAAGACCCGGACGCGGTTTTGCGGGAACAACAGCAGGTAGCCCCCGAGCACTCCGCTGATCGCCCCTGACGCGCCGACACTGGGGATTGACGAGCTGCCGCTGAACCAGATGTGGGCCAGCCCCGCGACGATGCCACAGATAAGGTAGAACGCCAGGTACCGCACCCGTCCGAGCGCCTGCTCGATGTTGTCACCGAAGATCCAGAGGTAGAGCATGTTGCCGCCGAGGTGCATCCAACCGCCGTGAAGAAACATCGACGTGAAGAGGGTCGACCAGTACGGCAGTGGAATCTGTGGCGGCAGATCGCGGTGCGCCACGTATTCGCGCGGTACAACACCCCATGCGGTGATGAACGACTGCAGGGCGCCTTCGGACGGCTGGCCCAGCTCCATCAGGAAGGCGAGAACATTGAGGATTATCAGTCCGATCGTGACGATCGGCACCCCCTGACCTCGTCCCCGGTCATCGCCGATTGGGAACATGCAGCACTCTCCGGTCCGGCGAAGAGCAACTGGTGTGCCGCCTTCGCGTTATGGGCTCGGAGGGACCGGAACGATTTGGATCACGGTTTTGAACCGCGCAGGCTGCGCGCCGCGCTTCGGATTGAGATATCCGAGCGATCCGCCCCAGGTGTAATCCTTTACCGAAACGCTCGGGGGGAATGCCATCGTCTCTTCCCTGAACCGGCCGATGTCGAACTGGTGGATGGCCGGCTCTTCGTAGACCAGCTCGCCCTTCTGCTTCAGCACCGACTTGTAATAGTTGACGATCTGCAGGAAGTCGGCCGTGGTTCCAAACAGGTAATATCGTTGCCCGCGGCCCGCGTCGAACGATCCGATGTAGTCGGCGCCGGGATAGATCGGCACGCCCAGTGTCGCTTCAGTCGGCACTTCGGTGGGGCCTGGTTCCCTCGACGGCGGTTGAAGGACCGGCGGCTGCGCGGCTGGCGCTGGATCGGCAGGCGGCGGCGCTGTCGGACGCTGCTCGCCAGGCCGCGGAAAAGGCTGCGGCGTTTGGGCCGACACCATCGGCGGCGACGCCACCACCATCGTGATCGCCATGCACCGGAACATGCGACGCATGCCGATATTATATCCGCCGACGGACCATGCATCGATTGCTGGAACACTGCGAATCTCACGTCGGCAACATCATCGAGACCACGGAAGCGCTCGTCCGGCTGGAATCACCCAGCACCGACAAGGCGGCGGTCGACCGCTGCGGCGCGGAACTGGCGGCGCGCCTTCGGCATGCTGGAGCCGACGTTGAGTTCCTGCGATGTGAAAATCGTGGCAACCATATCTTCGCCCGGATAACTGGTACTGGCCGGCCGGTGCTGCTGCTCGGCCACTTCGACACCGTGTGGCCCGTCGGGACACTCGAGCGCATGCCGCTCCGGCGAGAGGGCACGCGACTTCATGGTCCGGGAACGTTCGACATGAAGGCCGGCATCGCGATCGCGCTCGGTGCGATAGCCGCATTGCGACAGACGAGTACCTCGCATCCGCCCATTCACATGCTGTGGACCACGGACGAGGAAGTCGGGAGCGGAACGTCACGCGTGGCCATCGAATCTCTGGCGCGCGACGCGGCGGCCGTGCTCGTGCTCGAGCCGGCACTTCCGGGCGGCGCACTCAAGACCGCGCGGAAAGGATGCGGCGAGTTCGAGATCACCGTCCAGGGGATTGCCGCGCATGCCGGCATCGATCCGGGGAAGGGCGCGAGCGCCATTCACGAGCTCGCGTCGCAGATTGCGTCAATCGAGCGTTTCCAGGATCTCGATCGCGGCGTCAGCGTCAATGTGGGGATCATCGAAGGGGGAAGCCGGCCGAACGTTGTCGCTGAACACGCACGCGCCCTTGTCGATGTGCGAGCCCCGACCCTGGCTGACGCGAAGCGAGTCGAGGAGGCGTTTCGTCGCCTGCAACCAGCCGGGCGCGGAACGCGTCTCAATATTAGAGGCGGGTTCGAGCGGCCGCCATTGGAGCGAACCACTGCCGTGGCGAACCTCTTCGCGATTGCGCGCGATGTGGCTTCCGTGTTCGGGCGCGATTTGCAAGAGGGTTCGACCGGAGGGGGGTCCGACGGCAATTTCACGGCTGCTCTCGGCGTGCCGACGATCGACGGGCTGGGACCTGTCGGGGACGGCGCGCACGCTGCGCATGAACACGTGGACGTAGCGCATCTCCCCTGGCGCGGCGCGCTCGTGGCCGGTCTGCTCAACCGCCTCACGAATTAGGCCTTCGGGCCCGACGCCCGAGGCGGTACTCCCCTGAGATACAATCGAACTATGCCAAACGGAGTAAAAACCGCCCTGCTACTGGGGCTTCTCAGTGGCGTGCTGCTCGCAATAGGACAGTTGCTTGGCGGGTCCAACGGGCTGGTGATGGCCTTCGTGCTTGCCGCCATCATGAACTTCGCCTCGTACTGGTTCTCCGACAAGATCGTGCTGCGGATGTACCGGGCACAGGAAGTCGGCCCCGGGCACCGTCTCTATAACATCGTCGAACGCCTCACGCGGCAGGCGAACCTGCCGATGCCGAAGATCTACGTGATCCCCGAGTCGTCGCCGAACGCGTTTGCCACGGGACGCAATCCCGAACACGCGGCGGTCGCGGCCACCGAAGGACTCCTGCAGATCCTGACCGACAACGAACTCGAGGGAGTGGTTGCCCACGAGCTCGCGCACGTCAAGCACCGCGACATCCTGATCAGTTCGGTGGCTGCCACGATTGCGGCGGCGATCATCATGGTGGCGCGCATGGCGCACTTTGCCGCATTGTTCGGCGGTTACGGAGGCCGCGGTGACGATCGCGATCGCGGAAACAACCCGATTGCGCTCCTCGCAATGGTCATCCTGGCGCCGCTGGCGGCGGCGCTTATCCAAATGGCCATTTCTCGCTCGCGCGAATTTGCCGCGGACGCCGGGGGTGCCCGGATTACAGGCAACCCGTACGGCCTCGCGGATGCGCTTCGAAAGATTGACGCGGTCGCGAAGCGCGTGCCGCTGGATGCGAACCCCGCGACGGCTCACATGTTCATCGTGAAGCCGTTTTCAGGGGGCGGGCTGATGTCCCTTTTCAGCAGCCATCCACCGACGGAAGCCCGTATTCGCGCGTTACTCGGTGGCGTCGGGTAGGAACCTGCCGTACCACTTTCACGGGATCGCATAGGAGGACGATGTGACCGTCCTCCGGATGCGGTGTGGTCGCCGGGCCACGCTCCGGACGTTAGTACCTGCCGGTTGTCTTTTATCCTCAGCGACTTAAACGAGACTCAGCCAACCACCCAAATAGTGGCGTCTCTTTTGCTCCGTCACGACCCAGCGATAGCGGCTGGAGGGGCTCGTGGAAGATTTCGATATCCCGCAGAACAAGATGGCCGAGTCGGCCGAGCGTGTTGTCGACCGAGCGCTGGAGGAGGCGCGCCGCCGCGAGCACGCGATGCTCACAAATGAGCACGTGTGCCTGGCGTTTGCACAGGTCGAGTGGGACATGTTCGGGCAGGTCATGCGTGACCTCGAGCTCAACCCTCACGAGATTCTCCAGGCTCTCGAAGAGCACCTGAGGCTGCTGCCGAGCGTTCCTGGACGCGATCTCCGCGTGGCGCCGTCGACGAAGCTGCTTTTCAAGCTGGCGTTGCTGCATGCAAGCCGCTGCGGCCGCCACACCATCGAGGCCATGGATCTCTTTTCGGCCATCTTTGAAGAGACCCAGGGCATTCCCGTCTCAATCATCCGCCGTCATGGGATTGAGCCGGAGGCGCTGGTCACGCGGCTCGCGACGCGGATGCGCGATCACGAATTGCGGGAGGAACGGCTCAAGAAGCGTTTCGAGCTGCCGCCATTCCTGAAACACTTCGCCACGAACCTCAATCAGCTCGCCCGGCAGGACAGGATTCCGCCGGTGTTCGGCCGCGACGCGGAAATAGATCGCGTGCTCGAGATCCTGTGCCACCGCGAACGGGCGAACTCGGTCCTGCTGCTTGGTGAACCGGGCGTCGGTAAGACGGCCATTGCCGAAGGCATTGCGCGCCGCATCGAATTCGAGCCGGAGAAGGTTCCCGTCCGCCTGCGGGATTGCCAGATCGTCAACCTGCAGATGAACACGATGGTCGCCGGCACGATGCTGCGCGGCATGTTCGAGGACCGCATCCAGAACGTGATCCGCGAGATCAAGGAGCGGCCGAACCTCATCCTCTTCATCGACGAAGTCCACACCATGATTGGCGCCGGCTCGGCACTCGGCGCGCCGTCGGACGCGGCGAACGTGTTCAAATCCGTTCTCGCGCGCGGTGAGGTCCGGATCGTCGGCGCGACGACCCTGAGCGAGTACAAGGAATTCATCCAGGAAGACGAGGCACTCGCGCGGCGGTTCCGGACCGTCCAGGTATGCGAGCCGACCATCGAAGAAACGCGCACGATCCTCTACAACCTGCGCCCACGGCTCGAGCGCAACTACTCGGTCCGCATCAAGGACGATGCAATTGAGACGGCGCTCGAGATGTCGCCGCGCTATATGCGGCACCTGCAGCTGCCCGACAAGGTGATCGGATGGCTCGACACCGCGTCGGTCCGCGCCGAGATCGACCGCCGCTGGGAAGTTGGCGGCGACGACGTGGTGACGGTGATTTCGCAGGTCGCCCGGATTCCCGAAGACATGGTGTTCCGCGAGGTCACGGACCGGTTCCGCGACATGGAAGGCCGGCTCGGAACGCGGGTGGTGGGCCAGCGCAAGGCGATCGACGCTGTCTCGCGGCGCCTCGTGTTGAACAAGGGTCCGCTGAAGGACGGCTTCGACCGCCCGGACGGCGTGCTGCTCTTCCTTGGCCCTACCGGCGTCGGCAAGACCGAGCTCGCCAAATCGGTCGCGGAATTCCTCTTCGGCGACGACAAGAAGATGATCCGCGTGGACATGTCGGAGTACCAGGACGGCGCGGTGGCGGTCGACAAGCTCATCGGAATGCCGCGTGGGATTGTCGGCTCAGAGCGCGGCGGCGTCTTGACGAACCAGCTGAAGGACAACCCGTATTCGGTCGTCCTCCTCGATGAGGTCGAGAAGGCGAGCCCGAGCATGCTGAACTTGTTCCTGCAGGCGTTCGATGAGGGCTGGATTACGGACGGACGCGGCAAGCGCGTCTACCTCAGCGACGCCATCGTCATCATGACGTCGAATATCGGGTGCGAGCATTTCCGCAAGCTCACGAATCCTCTTGGATTCTTCTCGAAGCAGGTGGGTATCGAGCAGGTTCAGGGGGACATCAGCCGCGAGCTCGAGCGCCGCTTCACGCCCGAGTTCCGCAATCGGATCGACGAAGTGGTCATGTTCTCGCCGCTCTCGCGTGACGAAGTCCGCCTGATCGCGCTGCAGCAGATTGGAAAGATCCAGGCGACGCTGTCGAAGAGCGGCCGGTCCCTGCACGTGACGCCAGACGCGCTGGAACAGATCGTCCAGGATGGCTACAGCCTCGCGTATGGCGCTCGATTCTTGAAGCGCGTGATTGAGTCGAAGATCAAGCTGCCTATCAGCCAGCGTTGGGCTGAAGGGCAGGCCTTCGTCGCGGATGCCAAGGACGGAGCCGTCGAAATCGAGGTGGTGGGCGCGGCGGGAAGCTATCCCGCTCTTGCAGCAACCGCGTAACAGATCACCAGCGGAATTCTATTTGCTCCGGTGCGCTCGATGCTTCATCCGGCGCGTCGGTTTCCTCTTCCTTCACCTTCCGTACTCGCCGTTCGAGATGGTGCCGCTCCTGCAGCGTGTCGATGAGCGAGCGCACTGTGCTGACGTATTCAGGCGTCGCGTAGGCGCCGGCGTACAGGCGCTGGTAACTTTCGACCATGTGAGGGAAGGCATGGGCGAGGAACCCCATGAAGTGATCTTTCGTGCCCCCCTTTAGATACAGCACGTTCGCCCCGAAGAATGCGGCGCCGTGTTCCGCGACGGCCTTGATGGTCGCGTCGAGTTTTGCCGTCTGTGTCGTGAATCCCGGTACGACCGGCGCCATCAGCACTCCCGCGTTGATGCCCGCGTCGCGCAGCTTGCGAACGGCGCGAAGGCGTTGCAGCGGGTGAGCGGTACCTGGTTCAAGTGCGTGCCATGCGTCCTCATCGACGGTGGGGACGCTCATACACACGCTGCATTTCGCGACGCGGGACAGTTCCTTCAGCAAGTCCACATCGCGAACGATCATCGGTCCCTTGGTGACGATGCCGACAGGCGTGCGGCCGGCAATCAACGCTTCGAGCGAACGTCGCGTGAGCTTGTAGTGCCCTTCAATCGGCTGGTAAGGATCGGTGGCGGTGCCGAGCGCGACCTGCTCGCGCGTCCACGACGGCTTGTCGAGCTCGCGCCTGAGGACCTCCGGGAAATTCACCTTCACGAAAATCAAGGACGAGAAGTCGTCGCCCGGACCGAGCTCGAATTGCGTCTGGTAGCGACGCGCGAAGCAATAGTGGCAGCCGTGGGTGCAGCCGCGATATGGATTCAACGTCCAGGCGAACGGCATCCCTTTTACCGGATTGAGTGCCGAGCGACAGGTGATCTCCTGGTAGCGGGCTTCGTCGGCGCGCCGCTGTGCTTCGTCAAGCGAGGCAGCGCCGTGCTCCCGCACCTGCAGCGCTATCGTCTTGGTCGTGGGAGGTTTACGGCCGAGGTCGAAAAGGGCATCCATGATAGTTTCGCCAGACTTTCGCCATTATAGCCGATGTGCGAGGCGCGCGAGACGCGGGTCGCGCGCGGCGACGATCGATCGAGAGGCGAGGGGCGAAGGGCGAGGGCGACGGGGGTTTAGAACAAGTAAGCGAGCGCGAAGCCGATCTGGGCGACGAACATCATTCGATACATGTGCGCCCAGGACACGTGATTTTCTTCGACCGCAAGATCTTCGGGACGACGCAGCATCAGGTAACAGACGTATACACCGTAGAGCGTCATCACCAGCGCGAGGATCTGCAGGAGGATGAAGTGGCCGGTGAGAATGCCGCTAAACGCTCCCACCGAAATCATCAGAAAGGGCAGCACGAATGACGGCGAGATCATCCATGCCGCGCGCTTTACGCCGTAGATGATCGGCAGCGTGCGGCACTCGCCGCGCGCATCTCCTTCCATGTCAGCGAAGTCCTTTGTCGTCGAGGCGCCGAGCAGGAACAGTCCGAAGATCGCGCCGATGTACCACGGTTCGAGACCGACGATGGTTTTCACCGACGACCATCCGGCGACCTTCAGCAGCACGCCGCGCGGGACCGCGATCGTGACGTTTGCCCAGATCCCGCGCTTCTTCGTGCGCAGCGGCGGCACTGAATAGATGTACGTGCAAATCACCGCCACGAACACGAGCCAGAAACACTCATGGCGTCCGCCCGGCGCCACCAGCCACGCGAGCACCAGTGCGATCGCGTAGGTCACGATGGTGAACCACCACGCCGCACGCATCGACAGGCGTCCGGACGGCAGTGGCCGCTTCGGCTTGTTGACGCGATCGATTTCCAGGTCGTAAATCTGGTTGAGTGCGTTGTTGCCGGCGTTGAGGACGGCGGCCATCAGCGAGCCGACCAACGGATAAAGGATCAAGTCCGTGTGCCACGGTTCGCGCGGTGCGGCGCCGTAAGCGGTGATCGCGCCCGACACGAACCCAAGCGCCGGTGCGACGAGCGTAAACGGGCGGCTGAATTCGAGTAGCAGGGCGGCGAGCCCGCCACGAGAGGCTGTACGCGCCTCGGGTCGATCCTGTGGCTGGACCAGTGGTTGAGTCATGCGAGCAGGCGAAACACGCCGAGCGTGATGACCGCAGCCGCGGACGTGTTGATGAAGTTCAGCATGTCGTTATTGAGAACCCCGGGTGCTTCGAGCGTAGCGCCGAGCCAGCTCTCGAGGAGCGCCCCGGCGGTCGCACCGATGACGATAGGCACCAGTGCCGCCGCCGGCGCGATGCCGAGCGCAATCGCGACCGCGCCAAGCGCGAACGCCCCGGCGACGCCAGCGGCGGTTCCCTCGAGCGACATCGCGCCGGATGTGCCGGGGGGAACGCGGCGCAGCGTCGTGATCGATACCGTGCGCCGCCCCCAGGCCTTCCCGATCTCACTCGCGATTGTATCGCTGCCTCCCGCCGTCAGCGCCGCCGCGAACGCCATACGCGCCGCCTCTGAGTCGGACGCGAGCAGCGCCAGCACTCCCGCAATCGCGGCGACGCCGGTGTTCGCGATCGCGTTCCCCGCACCCCGTCGACCACCGCGTTCCTCCGCGATACCAAGCAGCACCTTGCGCTGCCATCCCATGCGCGACGAGATGGCGGCGGAGAGGAACGTCACGAGCAACAGCACCCATCCCGCCCATCCCATCGTCGCGAAGATGACGATGCCGATGAGCATGCCGATGAGCGCCCCGGAAACAGAGACCGTGCGAGCACGATAGCCCGCCCATGCGACCGCGACGTTCGCCGCGATTGCCCAGATCACGCGCGGTTGGATCGTTTCCCATGCGTCATGCGCGCGCGATGGGTCGATCAGTGACGCGAGCCAGAGCACGGCGCCCGCGGTGATTGCGACCGACAGGTTGTCGTCGAGGCGCACGGGAATGGTCTCGACCGCCGAGGCCACGACGGCCGCCGCAAGTGGCGCCGCAATTGTGAAAGCGAGAGCGGGCTCGGGGTGGACCGCGTCCCGGCACCACCACGCCAGGAACACGCCGCCCAGTCCACCCGCGATGGCAAGGGCCGCGCTCCCGGCGAATGTCTTTTCGCGGTTCCACGGCCAGCGCGGTCCGCCGAGCGCTCGCCCCGCCAGCGTGGCCGAACCGTCACCCAGGGCCAGGATTCCCCAGGCCGCCGCAACGATGTCCGGCCTTCGTGGGAACGCGAGCAGCAGGAGCAGCACGGACACCGGATACAGCACGATGCCATGCAGGCCGCGCGCCTCGTCGCCCGGCCTGAACAGGCCGCGCGCAATGCGCGGCAACACGAACACGTTGAAGAGGAGCGCGCCGGCGGCGAGCGTGAGCGCTTGCCACCACGTGAGCCACCGCAGCAGCAGCGCAAACCCGCCCATGGTCATGTGGACGATTTGCCGTGCTGTTTCAGAGTGTTGCGACCGCGTCTCCTTCTCCACCTTCATCGGCGTGCCGACTGCTCCTCGGCGACGGTCGCGCGCCAGAAGGCCAGCAAATCCGACAGTGTTTGCTCGATCGAAATCTCGGGACGCCAGCCGGTCTCGCCGGCAATGCGAGCCGGGCTTCCAAGGACTACGGGATTGTCGCTGGGACGCAGGCGCGAGGGATCGACCTCGACGTCGACGCGGACGCACGCGAGCGACAGCAGGATGTCCAGCAGTTCGCGAATGCGATACGCGCGCCCGCTGCAGATGTTGTAGGGACGGTGAGGCAGGCCACGCTCGGCAAGTGCGCGATACGCGCGGACGGTATCGCGGACATCCGTGATGTCGCGCCGCGCGTCGAGGTTGCCGACCCGCAGCGTGGGTGCCGCGGCTCCCGCTTCAATCTCGGCGAGTTGTTTCGCAAAGGCGGACGTGACATACGACGGATCCTGTCGAGGCCCGGCGTGATTGAAGGGGCGTGCGAGCAGCACAGGCAGTGGCGATTCGGCGGCCGTCATCTCCTGCGCGAGCTTGCTCAGGCCGTACGGGCTCGTCGGCCCAATTGGCGAATCCTCCGTGATTTCTTCGTTCGACGGACGGTAAATCAGCGCGGAGCCCGGGACCACGATTCGCGCGTCGAGCGAGAGTTCGCGCGCGGTCTCCACCAGATGATGGGTCGCCAGCACGTTGCCGCGCAGCGCCCGGACCGGATCCTGCCACGACCGGTGGTCGTCGGCGAACCCGGCCAGGTGATAGATGACCGGTGGCCTGGTTGCTTCCAGCGCCGCGCGCACCGATTCGCGATCGAGCAGGTCGACCGGGCGCCAGGCGATGCGCGAATCGGACGCGACGGACGGATCGACGGCGCGCCCTCGCGCGTTGGACCACGCGTGCACGCGAATGTCGTCAGCGAGCAGGCTCTCGAGCAGGTGACGCCCGGCGAACCCCGTCGCCCCGGTGATTAACGGTGTGCCGGACACGTCAGAAGTAGGTCGATGCGTGCGATCCGTGATGCGTGCGATCCCTGGCTGTGATCCGTGTGATCCGTGGCTGTGATCCGTGGCTGAAAATCCGTGGCCGTCAGGTGCGGGCGCCGCCGTACTGCTCCTGGTAGTACCTGCGGAATGCCGGATCCTCGTCCTTGATCGGCCGCCACCAGGCCTCGTTCTCGCGATACCACGTCACCGTGTCGGCCAGGCCCTGTTCGAACGCGACCTGCGGCTGCCAGCCGAGCGACTGTAGCTTCGACGTATCGAGCGAATAGCGCTGGTCGTGTCCCGGGCGATCTTGAACTGGCTTGATCAACGACTCGGGTTTTCCAACCAGCTGGAGAATCCGGCGTGTCAGATCCACGTTGCGCACGTGGTTGCCGCCGCCAATGTTGTAGACCTCGCCGTCCACGCCGCGCGCGATGGCCACGTCGAGGCCGCGACAATGATCCAGCACGTGCAGCCAGTCGCGCTCGTTCAGGCCGTCGCCATAGAGCGGCACCGGGATGTCGTCGATCGCGTTCGTGATGAACAGCGGGATGATCTTTTCGGGAAACTGATTCGGGCCGTAGTTGTTCGATGCGCGGGTGATGATCACCGGCACGTGGTACGTCGCCCAGTAACTGTAGGCGAGGCGGTCGGCCCCCGCCTTGCTCGCGGAGTAGGGGTTTCGCGGTTTCAACTCGTCGGTCTCGCGGCTCGACCCCGACGGCACATTGCCATACACCTCGTCGGTTGAAATCTGTACGAAGCGGCGAAGGTTCGGCGTCTGCCGCGCGGCCTCCAGCAGCACGAAGGTCCCGAAGACGTCGGTCATGATGAAATCGCCGGCGTTGGCAATCGATCGATCGACGTGCGTTTCGGCGGCGAAGTGCACCACGATCTCGGAGGCGCGCACGAGCGGATCGGCAACGCCCGGATCGGCGACGTCACCCTTCACGAACTCGTGCCGCGGATGTTCCATCAGCCCCTGCAGGTTCTCGAGCCGGCCGGCATAGGTCAGCTTATCGAGCGTGGTAATCCGCCAATCGGGGTGTGCCGTCAACGCGTAGCGGACGAAATTCGATCCGATGAAACCGGCGCCGCCGGTGACGAGCACGTTAACCATCTTTGCGCGTCCAGTCGTAAGGCAGGGTGCCGTGCGGCTCGAGCCGGTATTCGTCGGGATCGGAGTACTCGTACGGCTCGCTCGGCACGTTCACCACGAGCGACGGCTCAGTGCTGATGCACTTCCATCCGTGGTACACGAGATTCGGAACGCGCACCAGCACCGGGTTCTGCGATCCGATGAAGAATTCGTTGATCGCACCCTGCGTTGGCGATCCTTCCCGCGTGTCGACGAGCACGAGCTTGACCATGCCGGCGACGCAGGCGAAAAAATCGACCTGGTGCTTGTGGTAGTGCCAGGCCTTCACGACGCCGGGGTAGGTGCCCGACACGTACACCTGGCCGAACTTCTGGAACAGTTCGTGGTCGTCGGCGCGGAGAATCTCCATCAGCCATCCGCGCTCGTCGGGGATCAGCTTGAGCCTCTTCGTGACCACGTCGTGGATCGGAATCTTTGTCGTAACGGCGAACTTTGCAGGTGCTGAACTCATTGTGTTGTCGCTACCAGCGAATGCCGACTTCCGAATTGTCTCCCAGCATGAAGCGATACGCCGATGGTTTCACGGGCAGCCGGTGGATTTTCACGTTGCGGCCGATCAGGCTGTCCTCGACACGATTGGCGATGTCGCTGATCACACTGCCTTCGAGCACGATGCTGTGCTCGATCTCCGAGTCGCGGATCTCCGCGCATTTCCCAATCGACGTGAACGGTCCGACGTAGGCGTGGATGATCTTTGCGTCGGCGCCAATCACCACCGGCCCGCGAATGACGGACCGTTCGACGACCGCGCCCGCCTCGATCACGACCTTTCCTTCGACGCGCGATTCGGCATCGACGGTGCCGTCAACCTGCCGCACGATCGTATCGAGGATCAGGCGGTTGGCTTCCAGCATGTCCTCGAGTTTGCCCGTATCCTTCCACCAACCATCGACGAGATGCGGTCTCACCTCGAGGCCGTGATCGATCAGGTCCTGGATCGCATCGGTGATCTCGAGCTCGTTGCGGAAGCTTGGCTTGATCCGCTTCACCGACTCGAACACCGCGGGTGAAAACATGTAGACGCCAACGAGCGCGAGGTCGCTCTTCGGCTCCTTCGGTTTTTCAACGAGCCGGACGACCCGTCCGTCCGCGAGTTCGGCAACGCCGAACATCTGCGGGTCGGGAACGCGCGTCAGCAGGATCTGCGCCGCGGGCGCTTCCGTGACGAACTGGTCGACGAACCCGTTGATCCCCTTGTTCAGCAGGTTGTCCCCGAGATACATCACGAAGGAATCCTTGCCGATGAAGGGTTCGCTGATCAGCACGGCATGCGCAAGGCCGCGCGGCGCGTCCTGCTCGATGTAGGTGACTCGCACGTTCCACCGAGACCCATCGCCAACCGCGGCACGAATTTCGGCCTGCGTGTCGCCAACGACCATGCCGATCTCTCGAATACCCGCGGCGGCAAGCGACTCGATGCCGTAGAACAGCACCGGCTTGTTCGCCACCGGCACGAGCTGCTTGGCGCTCGTATATGTCAGCGGCCGCAGTCGCGTGCCCTTGCCGCCGCTGAGGATCAGCCCCTTCACCGCGTGTTGCCTCCAAACGCGCCGAAGAGATTCGAGAACGTGCCAATGCCGGCAAGCGTGAAGGAGAGGTTGAACCGCCGATCCTTCGGCACGCCGATGACCCCGGCGCTCCCGCCGTAGTTGAACACCTGGTACTCGGCGGCAATCCCGCAGCACTGGGAGTTGTAGTACGCGATGACACGCTGCTGTAACAATGTGTTCAGCTTCAGATCGTAATTAAAGGCATACGTGCCGCCGAGCGCGTTGCCCGGTTTCCTGATCGTCGTGGCGGAATTGAGATAGTTCCGCGACGCCGCTTCGCTGAAATCCGGCAGCTCTTCGACATGGAAACGGAGACTCCACCCGTTGGTCGTTTGCACCCAGCCCTTCGTGACCGTGCCGTTGGTTGTCAGCTGTTGCAGCGCATGCACGTCGGTGTTGTACTCCGCCCTGAAGGTGCCATCGATTCCGTTCGAGGGGGACACGCGCGTGAGGAGTGTCAGGGGGCTCAGGTGCGTTGGCCGGGACTGGGTGTTGAAGCCGGATTGCGATGTCGGGTCGTACTTGGTTGCGTCCTGGTTCGTGGAATAGTTCTGCGTCAGACTGATCGACAGAACCTCGCGGGCCGTGTCTTTCT
>JBKOZS010000206.1:0-12381 GCA_046726015.1 Acidobacteriota bacterium | reverse complement strand
GATGACGCCATTGCGGCCCACGGCATCCTCGTCGGGCCGGAACGCGCGCCCGAGCGCCGGCTGAATCCGGAGGACGTCGAAGAAGCGCGCGGACACGCGCAGACACTCGACGTAGCGGGCGGGACGGCCAGGCTCCGCGATCGTGTGGCCCCAGTGGCGGTACGCCGACAGCTCCGCAACGTCTGCCGTTCGACGCTCAATTTCGATGTAGTTGGGGGCGCGGTGGGCTCCTTCGGGTTCCTGTGCGCTGACGCGATCGAGCCGGAACACGCGCTCGGGTTCGTCGATTGGCAGCGGCCGCAGCATGAACGTATTCAGCACGCTGAACATCGCGGTGTTCACGCCGATGCCCGCGGCGAGCGTGATCACTGCCACAGCCGTGAACGCCGGGCTGCCAGTCAACTGGCGTATCGCAAATCTCAGACTGGTCATGGACATCTTCGATGCGCCTGTATGCTGAATCGCAACAGCTTAGCCGTCTCCTCCGGCATCTGGTTCGCCACTGATTCCAGGAGATCGGCGATCCGTTTCAATAACGCCCGGATCAGGCGGTTGACGTCGGCAGGGATGCCCGGCATTGGTTTGCTTTGTACCACATTGTCCAGCGACACCTTATCGCGGCGGAATGGGAGGCGGCACTCGCGTCCGCGTTCCAGACTATTCGGCTAGACCGGCCGTCCTAACTTCGCATGACAGACCGGGATCGCCGCACGACCCCGAGCGCCCATTTTCTGCGTGCGGCCGCGCTTACGGCGAGAGCACGTGGCGCGTTCAGTGTTTCAGTCTTTGTACACGCGCTTGTGGTTATCGTCCTCGCTCTCGCTTTAGTCCTTCGCCTGGTGACGACCGGCGTTCGATAACAACGTCGAACAGTCCCGCACAGATCGTGTGGCTGCCACACCCAGGACCTCCTCATAGTGGAGGCAGCGGAAAGCGTCAGCCCGAACCCGCCCGACGAATGGAGGTGCCCGGGCGCGACGCGCTGACGGTGCCTGCGGTCCCAGGCGAATCGCCGCCGACGGACGCTCCGCGCCGCGATCAGACGATGCAGATTCTCGCCGTCTCGACGATGGCCGACGTTCGCGACCTGCCGGGCATCGTGACATCTGTCTCACTCATCTCGAGCGACTCGCAAGGGCCGGGCACCGGCGATCGGGGAGGACAGGGCAGCGGATCTGGCAGTGGACCAGGTATCGGTCCGGGGCTCGGCGACGGCGATGTCTACCAGCTCGGGAGCGGTGTCGTCGGGCCGCGGCTTATCAACGAAACGAAGCCCGCGTACACGGCCGATGCCATGCGCGCGAAAATTCAGGGCCTGGTTCGGCTCGAGGCCGTCGTACTAACGGACGGATCCGTGGGTCGTGTCCGTATCATCCGATCGCTCGACACAACGTTCGGTCTGGACGACCAAGCCATCGCCGCGGTCAAACAATGGCGGTTCGTGCCGGGAACGCGGGCGGGCCGCGCCGTTCGAGTCCTTGTCAACATCGAACTGACGTTCACGCTGCGCTGAGCGCGCCCATGACTTAGTTCGTCGTTGCCGACCGGGTGCATTTCGGTCGCTGCCCGAACAGGCATCGCGAATTCATTTGTCCGTGGGCTTCTCCGCGTGACGAATGACGAGCACCTCGACCGGACCTTGGTGACTCTCCAGCCGCAGTCCGAGTTGCGTCTCGAGCGCTGCGAGCAGTGCCGGAGAAATCGGCGATGAATTGGCCCCTGACGTGGAAGACGCGCCCGGTGACGGCGCCGAGTCCGCTGCGTAATCGACGCGGAAATCGAATGCTCCGTCGAGGCCTGTTCGGTCGCGGACCACACGATCCACTTCGGGCCGCTGGGAAAGCAGTCCAGCCAGCAGAGCCATCGTGACTTTCTTACCAGCCAGTAGACCCGGCGCAACCTGCGTGATACCGCACGCCGGCTTGACGGCCTCCGCGGGTGGACTTGGACTGTTGAGAAGG
This sequence comes from Acidobacteriota bacterium, assembly GCA_046726015.1. Lineage (GTDB taxonomy): Bacteria > Acidobacteriota > Vicinamibacteria > Vicinamibacterales > 2-12-FULL-66-21 > QHWT01. Next base: position 10,420 of record JBKOZS010000206.1, on the reverse strand, counting down.
TCTACGCAATCCCCTGCCGCTGGGCGAAGCCCTGCGCCCAGCTTCCGGCTCCTGTTCGCGAGCATGAGATCAGCGGCGGGTAATTCCCTCGTCTCGCGCGACAGCTGAAGCTTGAACCGTTCTGAAAGGAGCGTTTTCAGCATCGCCCTTACCCGTGGATGCCAGCTCGCCCCAAACGTCATGTCGCCTGGGACCTGAGCCTCGATATCGAAACGATCGGAATCGACCCAAGCCGCACCGCCGACGACCTGAGATGACAGCAGGGCAGGTAATCCGTACGCTATTCGGATTAACTCCTTCAGCGTCATCTCGCCTGCGGTGAACCGGCCATTCATCAAGGGGGGAATGCCCCGGGGTTTGCCAGGCGTGTGCGGCGTCACGGACGCCTGTTCAAACGCCTGACGGCCGGATGCGGCTGTCGGCGCTTGGCCCATGGGCTGTGCGCTCGTAGCCGACATGGCTCTCAGCGGTGAAATTCCCGCCACGAGCACCAATGCGATCGCCACGATGACGCCGCCACACAGCACTCCGACTCGTCCTCTACATTGAGTCCCATCAAGAACAGCGGCCACTCGCGCCGTCAGGTCTCGGCGCGCTGCCATTGATAGAAGCGGAGCGGGAGCGCGTCTTGACAGGCGGCGAGCGAGCGAGACCAGTTGTTCGGCGTACGCGATCGCTTCGGCTGTGCGAAGAACGGCATCGTCGCACGCACGCTCGGACTCCAGGCACAGGCGACGCCATGCGACCCAGACCAGAGGGTGAAACCAATACAATGCGCAGACGATGCGCGCCAGCACATGGAGAGGCCAGTCGCCGCGCCGCACGTGTTCGAGTTCGTGGATCACCCCTCTTCGAACTTCAGCGTCGGTCCAATGCTGCGCGTCCGCTGGCATCACGATCGCAGGCCGCACCACTCCGTAGGTAACGGGAACCAGGAGATCGTCGTAAAGGAGCACGGCCACGCTGCGATCAAAGGCCGCCCCACGTGAGAGGCGGCGAACGAGCGTTTGGCCATCCAGCCACGGCACCGAGCCGCGACGCATGCGACGGAGTCGCAGAATAGTTTCGAGCACAGGAATGAGGAAAAGCGCGACGCCGGCGGCCCAGGCCGTCCTCAACAGCAGCCGTACTGTCACCGGCCTGTGCCTTGTTGCCACATTCGAGGAGCGATCGCTTGATGGCAGAAACGCATACCCAGCACGAACGCCATCAATGCCAGCCGAAAGACCGACGGGCTCGGACTCGAGACCGGAGCGGTCAAGTTCGAGCGCGATCGGCGGCATGACCGCCGCCGCGATCGGGAGGACCAACAAGATGGCGAATGTTGACGCCAGCGCCAGAGATCGAACGGACGCTGGCGCCCGCCGCGAGATCCGCAGCGCGACGAGGGCGAGCACGAGGACCGCGGTGGACTTCGCGAGAATCGACAGTTCCGTCGACTCACCGATGACGAGAACGAGCTCCGTCAGGACCCCGGTCATGACTGTTTCCTTTCCCTGCGAATCCGCTCAATTTCCGACTCGAGCTCCGCGAGGTCGTCCTCGGTCCAGTCTTCCTGTCGAAGAAGCGCCGTGAGCATTCGGGTCCGAGATCCACCGAAGAAGGTGCGGACATACTGGCCGAGGGCGGCACGCCTGGCGGCGGACTGCGACGTCGTCGCCGAGTAGATATATCGGAGGGCCTCCTGTGAGTGTCGGACGTAACCCTTCTGTTCGAGCCGCGCGAGCATGGTCCGGACGGCGGAGTAACTCGGCGAATTGGTGAGGCGCACGCGGATGTCCTCTGCCGAGGCGCGGTTGCCAAGCGCGAACAGAAGATTCATGATTTCGCGTTCGCGGCGCGTGAGTGTCTCGAGTGGCGCCTTTGCCATGATGTGCTACAGGCGTGGCAGATTACTGCTACACATGTAGCATGTCAAGTCTACGGGCGTGCCGCCGCGCCCGGCGCAGGTTGACGGGATAACGGACCACGAATACCGATCTGGAGGGATCATGATGAAGATGCGAGCGGCGGTGAGGTTCCTGCTTGCAATCGCAGCCTCGAGCTTGCGTGGACTTCGACGTCTGTCGAGACGATGGGGCGCGCCTGGCTCGGGACCATTTTTCGCCGGCTGCTGACAGGCTGACGCCTTCCATCAAGCCCTGGCTTGTGCGTCTATCGCGCAGGACACGACTCCACTTCAGCAGAGCCGAAAGCTGGGGGTTCACCAAGAGTGCGCGTTCAGGCCCGAGCGCGCGCGTCCCGCTGACTGACCAGCGACCTATTGACATCCCAAAGGTCGCTGCGATACTCCTATGGCGTGGCCAAAGGAAGCGCCTCGAAAACCGACGTTCTGCAAGGCACACTCGACCTCATGGTCCTGCAGACGCTCGACGTGATGGGGCCGCTGCATGGCTACGGGATCGCCCGGCGGATCGAGCAGATCAGTGACGCCGTGTTGAAGCTCAATGAGGGCACCGTGTACGCGTCGTTGATGCGGCTTCAGCAGCACGGTTGGATTTCGTCGAGCTGGGGTGTTTCCGAGAACAACCGCAAAGCGAAGTTCTACGCGATCACGCGAAGCGGACGCCGGCAGCTGGCGGCCGAGACCAAAAACTGGGACCGTATCGCCGGCGTCATCGCACGTCTCCGAACGGTGGAACGGCCCTGACATGCGGGAATGGCTGATCGCCGTCGTTTCGCGGCTCCGGTGCGTGTTGAGGCGCGCACGCCTGTCTGACGAAGCGTCGGACGAACTCCGCGCGCATCTCGAACTGCTCACTGACCGGTATGTCGCGTCCGGGATGACGCCGGACGCCGCTCGCTCGGCCGCGAAGCATCAGCTTGGCAATGTGATGCTCGTACGCGAGGACATCTACCGCATGAACAGCATCCCGTGGTTCGATATCCTGGTTCAGGACCTGCGATCGGCCGTCCGAACCTTTTCCCGAAGGCCGTCATTCGTTGCCGTCGTCGTCGTGACGCTGGCGCTGGGAATCGGCGCGACCACGGCGATGCTCAGCCTCGCGTACTCCGTCCTGCTGAAGCCATTGCCGTACGCTGACCCCGATCAAATCTACAGCGTTGAAGTGGTCGTCCCTGAACGGCGCAAGCAGCTTCCGAGCCTTCCAGCCACGGTCCAAACGTATCTGCAATGGCGGAGTTCGGCGACGGTCTTTTCTGCGGTCAGCGCGATGACACCGTGGGAAGCCAGCCTCACGGGCGCTGGCGGACCGGAGCGCGTTGGCGGCGCACAAGTCTCGGCAAATTTCTTTTCGTTTCTCGGGGTCCCGATGGCACGGGGGCGCGCCTTTGCTGCTGAAGAGGAGCAGCCTGGGAGGGATCACGTCGTCGTGATCAGCGATGCGTTGTGGCGAAGACGGTATGCCGCGGATCCGACTGCGATCGGGCGCACGATCCTCATCAATGGCACGAACCATCTGATCATCGGCATCGCGCCCCCCTCGCTGCTGGTACCGACTGGATCGCAACTGCACGCCCTCATACCATTCGCTCCTCGGGTTGAGATCTGGAAGCCAATCGCGCCAATTCCACGAACCCTCAACAACGAGAACTGGGATCACGGAGTGCTCGTCCGGCTTGCTGATCGCGGGAGCCTGGAGAAGGGACGGCAACAACTCAAGGCCATTCTCACTGAGATCGCGCGCGTTCAAATGCCGCGAGTCAAGACCGAGATCGCGATTCAGCTCGTACCCATACGCGAGCTGTATGCGGGAAAAACACGACTCCGGTTGCTGCTGATTCTTGCAGCCTCGACCCTCCTCCTTCTGACGGCGTGTGCGAGCATTGCAAATGTGTTCCTGGCGCGCGTGGCCAGTCGCAGGAACGAGTTCGCGACTCGGATAGCGCTGGGCGCGCAACGCGGCCGGCTTCTGACCCAGACGCTCACTGAAACCGTTCTGCTGGCGGTCGTCGGCGGTGCGATCGGCGCCGTTCTGGCTAAATACAGCGCGAGCGCAATCGCCTTCTACGGTCCCGACGACGTGCGGGTGCTGGCCGACACACGCGTGAACGTGCCTTTTCTCCTGTTCTCGACATTGGTCAGCCTTGCGACGGGCGCGCTCTGTGGAATCGTTCCGGCCTGGCAGGCGTGCCGAAGAGATCCGGCGATCGAACTCAAGGACGCCGGCCGAACTACGGCGGACGGGTATCAGGCACGCCGCTCGCGCGAGATCCTCGTCGGACTGGAAATGGCGCTGGCGACTGTGCTGCTGGCGTCCGCCGGCCTGCTGCTTCACAGCTTCGTCAACGTGATGAAGACCGATCGAGGGTATGAAGTGGAGCGCGTGCTCACGGCCGATCTGTCGTTGTTCGGCCAGCGCTATTCCGCAGGAGAAGGACGAATCGCCTTCTACCATGCACTGCTGGACAATGTTCGAGCACTGCCCGGCGTGGTGGCTGCCGGCGCCATCAGCAATCTCCCTGCGCTCTCCGCCACGGATGGCGCGAGCCGAACGATTTTCTACGAGACCGACACGGACCTTCAGAGTCTCGTGCTGGCGCGCCCGGTTGCGATGATTCGCGCCGTCACGGAGGGCTACTTTGCCGCGAGTGGCAATCCGCTTCGAGCCGGACGATTGATTGCAGACAACGGAGCAATGCAGACGGCAGTCATCAGCGAGTCTCTTGCCGCCCGTATGTGGCCGGACCAATCCCTCACGACAGTGGTCGGCCGGCGCTTCAGTCAAGGAAATCTCAAGGGACCGCTCGTGACGATCACGGGCGTCGTGGCGGATGCGCGTCCCGGTGCCCTGGATCGCGTGCCGCCGCCGGCGATTTACCGGCCGTACCAGCAGTGGGCCAGTGGACCGATGACGTTGGTCGTACGAACCGCGCAGGAACCATCAACGCTCGCTGCGGCCGTTCGAGCCGAAGTCTGGAAGCTCGATCCCAATCTTCCGGTTGCTGCCGTCCGGACGATGCAGGAAATCGTCTCCGCAACTGTCGCCCAACGCCGCTTTCAGATGACGCTGACGTTACTGTTTGCCGTGGTCGCTCTGCTCCTCGGCGCGGTGGGCGTATATGGCGTCGTCAGCTATTCGGTCGCGTCTCGAACCCGCGAAATCGGGCTTCGGATTGCGCTCGGCGCATTAAGAACGGACGTGATGCGGTGGGTGTTTGCCGGCGGTTTCCGGCCGGTCCTGAGTGGTCTCGGCGCTGGACTGGTCGCCGCAATCATTATCGCCAGGGGACTTCGCAGTGTGCTCTTCGACGTTGCGCCGGCCGACCCGCTGTCGCTCGGCAGCGTCGTGGTCGTACTGGTGTTGACGTCGGCCGTTGCGTGTTATCTGCCCGCACGTCGCGCGGCAGCGATGGATCCAATCATCGCTCTGCGTCACGAGTGAGCGACGGGTCGTCAGTCATACCCTCGCGTCGCCGCGAAGGACCCGCAACGGATCGAGCCGCGCGGCCCGGCGTGCGGGCATCGCACAGGCGAGCGCGCCGCAGACGAGCAACAACGCCGGAACGATGACGAAGGTTGTCGTGTCGTGAGGTGTCACGCCGTATAGCTGTGTCGACAGCAGGCGCATTACCCATACTGATGCCAACATGCCAATCGCGAGCCCCGCACAACTGACGGAGAGGCCCTGTCGCAGCACCAGCCGAAGGAGGTCGCCAGGGCGAGCCCCCAGCGCGGCGCGGATCGCGAGCTCGCGCGATCGTTGCGAAACTGCATAGGAAAGCATTCCAAACAAGCCGACTGCGGCAATGAGCAGCGCGAACGCGGCGAAGCTGCCTAGTAACAGCGCGTACAACCGCGGCCGCGCCAGCGCAGTGAGCAGCCGCTGTTGGAGCGGCATGACCGCCTCCGCCACCAGTCGCGCGTCCGCTTCACGGACAACGGAACGGAGTGCCGCGGCGGCGCCGCCGAAATCCCCGCTCGTGCGCATCATCAACGTGACGGTCTGCAGAGGCAATCGCCCGGCCATCTGACGGTGCGAGTAGTACAGCTCGGGCTGCGAATCGCTGACCGCGTTCACGTAACGTACGTCCTCGACGATTCCGATGACGGTCGACTCGAGGGGCGCACCATCGGGTGGGCCATAGGCCACCATCGGAATCTTCGCGCCGAGTGGCGCGCGACCGAGATATCGGCGCGCGAACGAGTCGTTCACGATAACAACGGGCTGCGAACTCTCCGTATCCTGGTCCGTAAACGCGCGCCCGGCGCGCCAATGCATCCCAACGGCGGCAAAGTATCGGGGGCTGACAATCCGTGGCGACGCCTGCACCTGCACGACGCCGCCGGGCGCGTCCGGTGATTTCAGATCGAAGGCCGCAGTCGAGCCTCCCGGAGTCAACGGCAGCTCGGACGTGAACGCAGCGTCACGGACGCCGGGCACCGCCTCGAGGCGATGGAGGATGTGTTCGACGATCGCAAATCGCCGCTCGGGTGCGGGATAGGTCGTGAGCGGCATCGACAGGCGCGCCGAGAGAACCGCCGACGAGTCGAACCCGCGGTCGGCGCTGACCAGCGCAAGAAAACTCCGGCCGAGGAGCGACGCCGCGATCAGTAACATGCAGGCAATCGCGATCTGGGTCGTCATCACGAGCGTCCGCGCTCCCGCCGTCCGCGACCGCGCGCTCGCACCAACAACCGCACTCCCGTCCTCGACCAACGCGTCAACGATGTTGAGCCGACGCACCTGTAACGCCGGTAACAATCCAACAAGGGTGCTGGTGCCAATCGTGACGACCAGCGCGAAGGTGACCACCGTCATATCAACGCCGAGGTCACCGATGCGCGGGAAATCGGCTGGCAACAGTGATGGCATCGCCCGATGCAGCAGCCAGGTGAGGGCGAGGCCGGCCCCGCCGCCAATCATTCCAGTCAGAAGGGTTTCGACGAGCAGCTGACGTGTGACGCGCGCGGCACCCGCGCCGAGCGCCACGCGAATCCCAATCTCACGCCGTCGGGTCGTCGTGCGCGCGAGCTGCAGGTTCGCCACGTTCGCGATGGCGGTGAGGAACAGCAGCCCGACCGCGACCAGCAACACGATGAGAGGACGCCGGACCTCTGACGTCATGCTGTCGCCGAGCGGCTGCGCAGCGATTTCGACAGGGCCGTTGTTCCCGAAGATGGCCGTCGTGGTCATGCCGGTGTCGGCCGCGAAGCGCGCGCGGGCCGTCCCCTCGGCAGCCGCCTGCGCCGGCGTGATTCCCGGACGGAAAGCCCCGATGGCATTGAACATCGACAGAGAGTTGCCCGCGGCCGGTGGAACCGAGAGGGGAACCACAGCACGTATCTGGCGATCGGGAAATGCCAGCGCCTCGGGCAGAACGCCGACGACGGTGTACGGCCTGCCGTCCAATTCCACGAGACGGCCAGTGACGGCTCGATCACCGCTGAACCGATCTCGCCATAAGCTCTCGGAAAGGACGACCACATGCGAGGTTTCGTCCTTCTCCTCGAACGTCGTTCCGACAAGTGAACGCACGTGCAGGACTGAAAACAGGCTGGCGGTCGCCTCAGCGATGCGAATGCGCTCCGGCTCGCCGGCACCCGAGAGCGTGACGACCCGCGACGTCCACGCCGCGATGTCGTCCATCGTCCGCGCCTGCTCGCGCCACGCCAGATATGCCGTGTTCGTGAATGCACCGAACCGCGGAGCATTGCCACCACGCGTTTCGGTGAGGACGACAACGCGTTCCGCATTCGGCCACGGCAGTGGCTTCATCAGCACACCGTAGCTGACACTGAACAGGGTGGTCGTTGCAGCGATACCGATCGCCAGCGTAAAGACTGTGAGCAGCGTGTAGCGGAGCTGCTGGCGCAACAAGCGCGCCGCATAACGGAAGTCCTGCATCAGCGTCATCGCCATCGCATCAGGTGATTAATGCACGTTAGTACGGCGGGCATGATGCGCCACAACGCCCAGATGCTGCGCTGCGCCTTGCTGAATGTCAAGGCGCTATGGACAGGCGCTGTGGACGTTCGCACGCAGGCCGCGGGAGTGATCCCCCGCGGCCGTCGATTGCTGAACGCGATCCGTTACCGGTTGCGAACTGTGACTTCCGACCGCATCCACGGATGGATGCAACACTGGAAGCGATGGACCCCCGTCGTGGTCAGGACCTGCGGTGCGCTTGATGTACCAGGGAAGACCGGCACGAAACCGGCTGCGCACTCAGGGGTAATCGCGCCGGCGCCTGACAGATCGTTCAGCACGCCCACGACACCTCCGCCGAAGTTCTGAACGTGCGTGAACGAGTGCACTTCGCCGCCGATGTTGAAGGCGTTCACCGCCTCGCCGGCGCGGATGTGGAACTCGTCTTCCTTGAACCGCCAGTGCTCCACACTCTGAGTGGCCGCCAGTTCCGCGATGAACTCGTCGAAGGTCGTTCCGAGATCCGCCACGCAGGTGCCGTCACCCACCACCGCGTTGAACGTTGCTGGATCGCAACGATCCTCGATGCGGACGGTGCTGAGGCCCGACGTATACGCGATACCGGTCAGCGAGACGACGACGGCGCCCAGGGTCAGTTGAAAGAGCAGTCCCTTCATGAGTCGGTTTGACATGCGCGCGCTCCTTTTGCGTTGACTGCGTGTCAGGCCGGTCGTCTGGCCGACGGTGATGCCTGGGAAACGACCTGGATGGGGACCGACGTCCGAGGTGTGGGAACCGACTGCCGAGAGCGGTAACCGATCGAGCGGATGAAGCGAGGCAGCACCAGAGGAGCAGTGCTGCCGACACGACGCCGGGCATCTTGAGCCTTGAGCCGTGGCGAAGTCAAGACAGCTTGCGACAGTCCGCAATCAGGCAGACTTCAGGCGGAGGGCATGGTCGCGGGGGTTCCAACCGGCGGCCTCGCGTGCGCCTGATCGGCGAGCGCCCTTTGCGCAGCATCGCACAAGGCTTCGGCGTTGCCGAGATTCCTCAAGCCGCCCGCGATCGAGAGCACGGTGTGGAAGCCGAGCATGCGATAGCTTTCGAAGCGCGCCTCGTCGAAGAACTGGTTGCCGGTCGAATCGTGCGGAAATGTCGGATCGGCGAGCGCGAAGTTCTTCACGTCGACCGGCTCGTCACCCGACAGCGTCGCCTTCAGATAGAGGATCGTTCCAGCGGGCGCGTCCGGGCCGTCGACGACGCTGTAGCGAATCCTGCCGATCGCCGCGTGCGGATTCGTGTGTCCCTGGCCCGCGCCCGTGATATCGATCGAAGGAAAGTGGATGGGAATGCCGAGGTCGAGTCTGATGCGCCGTACGGCGTTCGCGAGATCGTCGAACGTGTACTGCGGATCGCAGCCGCCGTCGGAGACGATGATGAACCGGCAGCGGCGCGCGACCATTTCCCACAAGCCAAGGTTCTCGTAGTGGCCGCCGTCCGATAGATACACGTAGGGATTTCGATCCGTCGTCAATCCGAGCAGCTCACGCATCACCGGGCCGACCCCCAGCGGCGGTTCGCTCCTGCGCCACGCATCTTCGCTTCGCGGGTTCCCGAACCAGACGCCGAGGCGCGCGTTCGCGAGCGTCAGCAGGAAAGCCCGAGCCTTCGTCGAATAGATCCCCATCTCGGGGCTGGCCGCCGCACCGGAGATGGCGAGCGCCATCCCAAGCGACACGCCCGTCCCTTCCGCACCGCGATCCGATCCGTATTTCTGCGCCGGTCGATAGCCGATATCGTGATTCCCCACATGCAGCGGCGAAAACGTGAAGGACTGTGCTTTGGTTTCGTGACGGCCCACGTGCGTCGACGAGACGGCGTTGAGCGTGGTGTTGATGACGTGCAGCGGCCGCGCGTTGACGAGATCATGGACCATCAAATCGTCGTTCGCGTCGAACCCGGTGAACTGGTTCGGACGGCGATCGCGTCGCGACGCGCCGAGGAACGTTCGAATCAGCCGCTGGCGATACATGCCGTTCAGCGAAAAGCGATTGACCGGCACGAACCAGCTCATGATCAAACCCAAGGCCGCGAGACTGGCCGCGAGCATCACGTTCTCGCCGAGGCCTGCGCCGGTGGCGTGGCAGGGCAGTCCCGCGCCCGGCGAGCAGAGCGTCGTGGCATTGAACCAATGGTATTCGAGCGATTCGGCGATGCGGAGATTGCCCCAGGCGATCGCGGAGAGCAGAACGAAAATGATCGCGGGAAGCGCGAACCGCTGGACGGCGAGTCGCAGCGTAGAAGGACGTGTGCCTTGTCCGTTCGATCGCGTTGCAAGCCCCGCGAGTGAGCTGAGAAGCGGCACGAGCGCAGCCACGATGGCAGACATCGTTTTTCGATCCATCGCAAGCATGCGTTCCGCCGCCCTGGCAGCGGTTTCGATCGCGCTCGCCATGTAGAAGACGACGAAGCTGGCGGCAATCCAGAGCGTACCGGTGATGGCCACCCACGCCGCGGCCCTGCTCCACCACTCGAGCACCGCGTCGTCGAGTTCGCTGCTCGCGAGGCCGATGAAGACGGTCATCTGGATC
>JBKOZS010000205.1:0-7975 GCA_046726015.1 Acidobacteriota bacterium | reverse complement strand
GTCAATGGATCCCCTGGAGTCACGTCCACGAGCATGGCTCGTAGCACGCCGCTCAGCGCGAACGCGCCTGCCAGGCCGATCGCCAGACCGATCGAAAGCTGCGTCAGTCCGCGCTTGAGAAAGAGCCACGACACGTGTCCGCCACGCGCGCCGAGCGCCATTCGGACGCCGATCTCCCGCGTGCGCTGTGTCACCGCGTACGCCATGAGCGCGTAAAGACCGACCGATGACAGCACCAGCGCGATCACCGCGAAAGTCGCGAATGCGCCGCCAAAGGCCGTATAGGGCCAGCGCCGTTCCCGCAACAATTCGTCGATGGTCTGGATACTGAAAATCGGTTGATCGCGATCGATCGCCTGTACCGCCCGCCGGATGTCGTCGTGCACCGATGCTGCGGGAAGCTGTGTGCGCACCAGCACCCATGCGCCGCCAGGCGGCTCGGAGGCGTACGGCACGTAAACAACGGGATCCGGCTCGACGTCCTGCGGTGAACTGTGCCGGATTGCCGGGCTGATGCCGACGATGGTGCGCCCGGGCGGCGCCGGTAAGGCGGCTTCACCCGGTTGGGGCTGAACGAAGCGTATGCGTCGGCCAATCGGATCGTCGTGACCAAAGAACCGTCGCGCGAGTCGCTCGTTGATGATGACGCCCTCCGACCCTGCCGAAGCGTCCGACGGCTGGAACGCGCGGCCGCGCAGAAGCGCGCGATCGAGGACGTCGAAGAACCGCGGGCCGATACGTACGACCGAGACGGCGGGCGCCGGTTCGGCGGACGGGCGGCCGTCGACTTCCAATCGCCGTTCTTCGTTGTTCGACGGTGGAACGGCCGTGGTGACGGTCACTGACTCGACACCGGCGATCGTGCCGATGCGAGACTCGAGCTGCTCGTAAAAGGACCGCCGCGTGTCAGGCGTGTATTTCGAGCTGGGCAACTGCAATCGCATCGACAGCAGATGCTCGGGACTGTAGCCATTGTCGGCCGATCGCAGGTTGTAGAAGCTGCGGATCATGAGACCTGCGCCGGCGAGGAGGATGATCGTCAGCGCCAGCTGCGACACGACCATCAGGTCGCTGAACCAGCGCGCTCGCGGGCCGCCGACAGTGCCCCTGGCGCCTTCCTTGAGCACGGCGTTGCTGTTGGCGCCGGACACGTGAAGCGCAGGTGCGAGGCCGGCGACGATGGCGGTGAACACGCACACCGCTGCCACGTAACCAAACACGGCGTAGTCGACCGTGAAAACAATCCAGTAGGGCCTCGTCGGATCCAACACCGCTCGGTCGAACAAGCGGACGCCGCCATATGCGAGCAAGAGACCGAGGGTTCCACCGGCCCCTCCGAGAACAAGACTCTCGATCAGCAATTGCCGGACGATGCGCAGGCGGGTCGCGCCGAGGGCCATGCGCATGGCGACTTCGCGCGCCCTGTAGACAGAGCGCGACAGCAGCAGGTTGGCGACATTGGCGCATGCAATCAGCAGCACGAAACTCACCGCCGCCATCATCGCGAGAAACATCGTCCGCGCCGGACCGCCGACGAAGCGTTCGGGAACGCTCTCGAGACGCGCGCCCGTGAAGTCCCTGGTGTCGCTGGGATAGGCTGCGATGATCCGTTGCGCGATGCCCGCGATCTCGGTTTCCGCTTCGCGACGGCTGACGCCGGCATTCAGCCGGCCGAAGACGAGGAGTGGCCGATTGGCGCGCTGCTCTTGCACGGCCGTCGGAATAAATGGCGCCCACACTTCGGCGTTGCCTGGAAACCTGATGCCGGCTGGCATTACACCGACGATGGTCGCCGCTACGCCGTTGACCCGAAGCGTCGACCCCAGGACAGCCGGATCTTCCCGATACCGATCTCGCCAGATGTGATGAGCGATGATCGCCACCGCGGGCGCGCCCTTGCGTTGATCGTCCGGCGTAAAGGTTCGTCCGAGCAGCGGCTGCTGCTCGAACACCGCGAACGCCTCCGTCGTTACGCGCGCGCCGAACGCCTGCTCCGGCAGGGCGCGATCGTCGCTGATGTTCATTGTCTCGTTGGCAACAGCAGCGAGGTGTGCAAAGGACCGGCTTTGCGTGCGCCAGTCCTCGAAATCGAGATGCGATAGCGTCGAGCGCCGCGTCGCGCCGATTCGCCACGACAGCACATACACCTGTCTGGTGTCGCTCAGCGAGCGCTCGCGCAGGAACACGCCGCTGACCAGCGTGAAACCCGTGGCATTGACACCGATGCCGAGCGCGAGGGCAACGATCGCCGCCGCGGAGAACCACCGTTCCTTGGCAATCAATCGCAGGGCGAAGCGCAGGTCCTGGAGCACGGGGAAGAGTCCTCCCCCGTTATTACGATGGGTCAGTGCGGAAAGTTAACAGCCAGGCACATGTGGCCCGGTGCGATGTCCCTGAACGGGTCAGACCGTTCCCGGCACCTCGGGCGTGGTGGTGACGCGAACGATACCGCTGAGCGATCGCCTGATGCGCAGGCGCCAGAGCCAGAAACAACATTACTCCGTCGCGGCGCCGGACGGTCAGGAGAGCGGTGGTCACGAAATAGAAGGTCAGCAAACCGCCACCACCGAGACTGACATCTGTCCAGTGTTCAGCGCCGCCACCAGCGCACCGGTGAGCCCCTGCCGGAGCTGCGGTTCGACCCCTTCTGCAGAGCCGTGAACTTGTCACAGCCAAGTCATGGCCTTGCCAGGACTCCCACGTCTCACCATCAGGAGAGCGCTCCGCCAGTGCTTCGCCGAGCCACTCCACGTGGCGTCGCCCCCGCGAGAGCACTTGCGGTTGCGAAGGCATGAACCAAAAGGACGACCTGTCGATCGGGCAGTTGACCCGAGCGCTCGATCAGGAACACGTCATCGTCGAGGGAATTGACTGGGAACTGTTCGTCATCGATATGCGGCCGCGGTCTCCGCGCGAATGGCTCCTGCTCATCGCGACCTTCGGCCCGTTGAACCTCGAGGTGATGTTAAGGATTGATCCGCGGTTCGGCCTCGAGCGCGTGACCAATGCTGTACTGCGGAGCGTGCATGACTGGCTGCTCGCGGGTGGCCACATCCCGTCGAGCCGGATCATTGACATGGTCGCGTCGATTGTGCGCGGCACATTTGAGTGCTAGGTGATAGGCTGCGGCGATGGTGCACGTATCGTCTGTAGCCGACTCTGTGTTGAATGCGATTGGCGGAACCGCCGTCGTGCGTCTCCGGCGGGTCGTGCGGGCCGGTGATGCCGATGTCCTCGTCAAGCTCGAATCCTTGAATCCGACGGGTTCCTACAAAGATCGCATGGCGCTCGCCATGATCGAAGGGGCCGAGGCGCGCGGCGTTCTCCGTTCCGGCATGCGCGTCGTTGAATTCACCGGCGGCAGCACCGGTTCGTCGCTGGCGATGGTGTGCGCCGCCAAAGGCTACCGGTTTGTCGTGCTTTCATCGGATGCCTTTGCTCGTGAAAAGCTGCTGACCATGGAGGCGTTCGGCGCAGAGCTGCGCATCGTGCCGAGCGAGGGAGGGAAGGTCACGCCCGCCCTGTTCGAGCGGTTCAAGAACGAGATCGCGGTGCTCGCCAGCGAGCCTGATACGTTCTGGACCGATCAGTTTCACAACGAAGATGCCGTCCGAGGCTACATGGGCATCGGTCACGAGTTGTTGCAGCAGGCTGACGGCAAGATTGACGCCTTTTGTGGCGCGGTCGGCACCGGGGGCATGCTGCGCGGTGTCTCGCGCGCGCTGCGCGACGGCGGCAGTCACGCACGTATCGTTGCTCTCGAACCGTTGTCGTCGCCGGCGTTGACAGAAGGGCGCGGCGGCGCGCACCGGGTGGAGGGCATCGGTACCGGCAGCGTCCCGCCGCACATGGTCGATCGCCCGTATGACGAAGCGCGCGCGATCGACGAGGCGGACGCACGGGCCATGGCGAAGCAGCTCGCGCGCGAAGAGGGACTGCTGGTCGGTACCTCGAGTGGACTCAACATTGCGGCAGCCGCGCGACTCGCACGTGAACTCGGTCCGGGTAAGACCGTTGCGACCGTCGCCGTCGACACCGGCTTGAAGTACCTCGCCGGCGACCTGTTCACCGCGTGATGGATCAGGAGGACGATATGGCCATCCACAAGGTCATCGAGGTCATCGCACAGTCGGAGAAGAGCTGGGAAGACGCCGCGCAATCTGCTGTTCGCGACGCGGGGAAGACGGTGAAGAATATCAAGTCGATCTGGATCAAGAACGCGGAGGGTATCGTTCAGAACAACCAGATCGTCGCCTACCGCGTGAACGCGAACATCACTTTCGAAGTCGAATAGCACAAAGTCGTCGGCCGTCACTCCTGATCGTGCGTCCCCGGGCGCCGCATTTCCGCCAACCTCTGGGCAATCTCAGGCTGGTTGGGATCGAGCCGCAGCGACTTTCGAAAGGCCGCCTCCGCTCCCGCGGTGTCGCCGACCGCCAGGCGTGTCAGCCCCAGCCCATTCAAAGCCATCGTCGACGGAGGGCCCGCGTCGAGCGCGCGCTCGAAGTACGGCAGGGCATCGGCGGGACGTCCGCTCGATACCAGCGCACCCGCGAGATACAGCAAGGCGTCCGCATTGCGCGGGTCGTGCTCGACCGCCTGCCGAAACAGCTGCATCGCTTGATCGGGCCTCCCGCTTCGCATGCGCACAACGCCTGCCTTCGTCAATGCCGACACGTCGCTGGCATCGAGGGCGAGAATGCGGTCGTAGCGGGCGGCGGCCGTTCCCAGGTCTTCTCGCAGTAGCGCGAGATCTCCCAGCCGGCGCAGCGCTTCGATGTGATCCGGAGCGAGCTTCAGGACCCGCTCGCACAACGCGGCCGCTTCATCGAATTTCTTCTCCTGGATTCGCACCTCGGCCAGCGAGATCAGCGGCTGCGCAAACGTGGGGTTCTCGTGCCCGGCCCGCGTGAGCACGAGCGCTGCTTCCTCGAGCCGGCCCGCGAACCGGAGATTGTCCCCGAGGACGACGGCGTCTTCAGGCGTGAGCTGGCCCTCCTTGTCGAGCGCACGTAGATCCGCGATAGCAAGCTCGTGACGTCCTGCGGCGGTGTAGGCGACGGCGCGCGTTCGGCGGGCCATCAGCAACCCGGGATCCTCCTGGAGCACGGAGGTCAGATCCCGAATCGCGACCTCAGGTTCCATTCGCGCCGCCGACATCCCGCGATTGAGACGTGGCAACAAACGAATGCCGTCTTTCGGATCGCGAAGCGCGGTATCGGCCGGCCGGGCAACGCGGCCTCCGCCCACGTACCCGAGCGCGCGCAGGCGCTCCGCCACTTCGCTGTCGACCGGTTGCGGCGCCGCTGGCGTCGGCGCACGTTGAAGCGCCAGTTCCAGCTTGGCGCCAAGATCGGTCGCACCCGAGCGCAGCTCGTCCATGCGGTTGGTGGTTTCCGACGGATCCTTTTTCAGATCGTACAACTCCGGGTGCGGCGCCTTGATGAACTTGAACGCGGCGGTCCGCCACGCATACAGCGGCGCCCATCCAAGCTCCAGGTCCGCATAGAGCGATTCGGCGTATGCCGGCGCGTCCGACATGTCCTGTCCTTCAGCCGCAGGACGAAGCGAGCGCCCGTCGACGTCGCTCGGACGAGGAAGTCCGGCGTAGTCCGCGAGCGTCGGCAACACATCAATCGAGCGCGCAACGATGTGCGAGACACGACCTCCGGGGATTTGCGGCCCCGCCATCACCCACGGCACGCGGATTGTCGCGTCGTACACGAAGATCCCATGCGTCCCTTCGCCGTGCTCGCCCAGGCTCTCTCCGTGATCCGCGGTGACGAGCACAATCGTGCGCCCGGTCTGGTTTCCCGCATCGAGCGATTGCATGAGTCGCGCGAGCTGCCGGTCGACGAACGCAATCTCGCCGTCATAGGGCGCCTTGCGGTATCGCTCGGCGAGGTCACCTGGCGGCTCGTATGGCGCGTGCGGATCGTAGTAGTGCACCCACAGGAACCAGGGTTGTGCAGGCGTCCCCGAAGCTGGCGCGCCCATCCATCGAAGCGCCGCATCCGTCGTCGCATCCGCGAACCGCTCGACGTAAGGCGTCCGGCGCCGATCGTTTCCCCTGGGCAGATGGTCGTCGTAATTATCGAATCCGCGATCGAACCCGAAGCGCCGATCGAGCGGAAAGCCGGACACGAATGCCGCGGTCCGATACCCCGCCTGACGGAAGTCCTCCGCGGCCATTCGCGTCGTCGGCTTTAAAGTAAAGCCGCTGTTGTTCCGAAAACCATGACCAAGCGGGATCTGTCCCGTCAGGATCGAGGCATGCGACGGCCCGGTCAGCGGCGTGTGCGCGACCGCTGTCTCAAAGCGGACACCTCGCCTGGCCAGTGCATCGATCGTGGGCGTCGATGCATCCGTATATCCGTAACATCCGACATGATCGGCGCGCAGCGTATCGATCGTGACCAGCAGCACGTTCGGCCGGTCCTGTGACGAGGAGGCGGGGGCGCCGCCTCGACAGCCGGCAGCGAACACGAAACTCGTCACCACGAACACAACAGCGCGGGATTTCATCGCTCGTGGGTAGAAGCGAGGCGTTAGACTAGGCACCGCTTCTGTACATATGTTAGAAGCTCGTTCACAACAAGGCCGGTTGAAATTCACCTGACGAGGTTGAAGAACATGAGGAGACTCTTCGCCACGAGGCGTGAAACGCCAATGGCCGGACGGAGCGCCATCATCTTATTAGCGCTCGTGATCGCGGTCGCCCTGAGTACGCCTGCCCTCGCGCAGTCGTTCCTGGGGACGATCCGCGGCACGGTGACGGATCCACAGGGCCAGGTCGTTCCGGGCGCCGCGGTGCTCATTACCGATGAAGCGACAGCGGTGCCCCGTAGCGTGGAAACGGACGCCCAGGGACGCTACGAAGCATTGAATGTGAGACCCGGGACGTACCGTGTCGAAGTGATTACGCAGAACTTCAAGAAGTTCGAGCGCACCGGCGTCGTGCTGCGCGCGTCGGGCACGGCGCTGGTCGACGTCACCCTTGACGTTGGCAACCTGAATGAAACGGTGACGGTGACTGCCGATGCGCTGAATAACATCACGCTCGACAACCCGTCCATCTCACGTGGCTTCGACGAGCAGCAGCTCCACGATCTGCCGCGCGACAGCCGCGATATTCAGTCGTTCCTTCTTCTCAATCCGAACGTGGTCGGCGGCAGCGACGACATCCAGTTCCTGGGCGGCAAGACGTACGGCGTGTCGTACATCCAGGACGGCCAGGCATCGACGAACGCCATCTTCGGTACGGTTGGCAACTCGGCACCGGGCCTCGATGCCGTGTCCGAGATCAGCGTGCTCTCGAATTCGTACAGTGCCGAATACGGCGGTCTCGCCGGCGTTGTCGTCACCACGAAGCGCGGCGCGAACAGCTACCGGGGAACTGGCTTCTTCGACTTCAACAGCAACGACCTGAACGCGTTGACCTATAACCAGACGCTCTCGGGCGTCGAGCGCGGCGATCCGCTCTCGGACACGCACGAATACCGGTGGGGCGGAGGCATGGGCGGGCCGCTGATTCAGGGAAAACTGTTCTTTTACGGTAACTACGAAGGCTCGAACGACAAGAGCATCTTCGGAGGCGGCCGGGCGACCGTTCCTACCGCGGCAATGCGGAACGGCGACTTTCGTGGTACCGCGATCAGTCCAAGGGATCCGAACACCGGCCAGCCGTTCGAGAACCAGGTGATTCCTTCGGGCCGAATCGATCCGGCAGCCCGGGCCATCATGGACATGTTCTATCCGCTGCCGAACCAGGGAACGCTCGCGAACGGTTATGGCGTCTTCCAGCAATTCGTGCCGCAGACGCGCCACCGTCAGCGGGCTGACTTCAGGCTCGATCACGAGGCGAGCAAGAACGATTCGTTGTTCGTGCGCACCAGCTACCAGAATCGCGATCCCAACAGCATCACGTTCGAAGCGGGCAACGCGCTCACGAACATGCCGATTCTGAACACACAGC
>JBKOZS010000204.1:0-11801 GCA_046726015.1 Acidobacteriota bacterium | reverse complement strand
GCATTGTGCGGAGGCGTTGGACTGACGCATGTTACGGCACCCACACCATGATCCCTGGTCGAGCACCAGGTGGACAGACTGCACGCATGCTTTGCCGTTGTGGAGGGGGTCAACGATCACGCTGACGTATGCGCCGCCTGGCCCGTCGGCACACGTGATTCCGGATTACGCGCCTGTCGTTGTATCGCACACCTGACCGAATCGGCATGGGTGACTAAACGCCGTGGCCGTAGCCGGGCTCCTCGGGCGGCTCTTCGTTCTGCTCGTCTTCCTCTGTGACGTTCGGCGCCGCACGCATCGCGGGCTGGTCGTCGCCCTCCGCTTGTCCCCGCGGCGATCCGTCCCCAGACGCGGGGGTGCCGTCGAATTGCATGACCTTCATGGCGTCCTCCCAGAAACGAGAAGGGCCATCACCGGAAAGAGGTGATGGCCCTTTGAGAAACCGCGTTGTGTCGAGTCTGGCTACATCACCCCGTGCGCGTCGGCACGCGAATGCCGACGCCAGTAAGGACGAGGCGAATGACCAGACCGCAGAACATGCTGCGCTGATTATGCCACAGATTTCGTCCACTACGACGTTCAGACACTCCATCTTGGGCACCGGTACGCCACCTCTCCCCTGGTGAGAGCATAGGCCAGAGAAGAAACAGCCCGGTGCTGGACGCGGCCGTCCAAGTTGCGGTATGGTCTCGGTAACCGAGAGTACGCACACATGAGCAAGCCGCCCGACCTCCTTCAAGGCACCCTCGATCTCCTGATTCTCACGGTTCTCGCGCTGGAGCCCATGCACGGCTGGGCGATCGGTCAGCGGCTGCGGCAGGTATCCGGTGACGCCCTGCAGGTGAGCGATGGATCTCTGTATCCCGCCCTCCACAAATTGGAACAGGAGGGGTGGATCAAAGCCGAGTGGCGCACGAGCGATCTGGGGCGCCGCGCGAAGTTCTACGCGCTCACGCGTGCGGGCCGACGGGCGCTCGAACGTGAGGCGGCCAACTGGGAACGGCTGTCGGGCGCTATCTCTCGGGTGGTGCGGCTGAACGAGGTGTAGTGATGCGCCTGTTGCGACTGCTGTCCACGCTCCCACTGCGATTTCGGTCGTTGTTCCGCCGCGATCAGGTGGAGCGCGAGCTCGAAGACGAGTTCCGCGACTACGTCGAACGGCGGATCGAAGCCGAGATCGCGCGAGGCCTCACGCCTGACGAGGCTCGCTACGCAGCCGTGCGCGCGCTGGGCGGCATCGAGCAGAGAAAGGAAGAGTGTCGCGACATGCGTCACGTGAACTTCCTCGAACACCGCATCCAGGATCTCCGGTTCGCGCTTCGTCAGTTGCTGAAATATCCGGGATTCGCGTCGACAGCCATCCTCGTGCTCGCATTGGGGGTCGCCACCAGCGTGACGATTTTCGCTTTCGTCGATGCGGCGCTGATCAAGCCGTTGCCGTACGAGCAGCCGTCGCGCCTTTTCACCGTGTTCGGAACGCGTCCGGATCGCGCCGCGACCCAGACGAGCGGCGACCTGTCGTATCTGGACTTTCTCGATTGGCAGGAGCGCAACCGCGCGTTTCGCTCGATGGCTGCCTTTGACGTCCGCGCTGGTTTCATCCTGACGACCCCCGCAGGGCCGGAGCCGGTGCCAGGTCTGCGCGTCACCAGCGGATTCTTTCGCACACTCGGCGTGAAACCGGTGCTCGGTCGCGACTTTCATCGAGAGGAAGAAGGACCGTCGGCGCCGCCAACCGTGATGCTCTCCTACGCCGCATGGCAGGCGCGGTTCGGCGGCCGTTCTGACGTCCTCGGCCGCACGGTAACGCTGCAGGCACCCTGGCTCCCCGATGGCGAATCGCATCTCGTCATCGGCGTGCTGCCACCAGACTTTCAGTTCGCAATGGCACAACGCGCCGACTTTTGGGTCACGATTCGCGGAGCGCAGGGCTGCTGGGGACGCCGGAGTTGCCGCAGTCTGCTCGCCGTCGCACGGTTGCGGGATGACGTGTCGCTGCAGCCGGCAACCGCGAACATGACGTCTGTGCTCGAGCAACTGCGAGACGAGTATCCCGCCGACCACCGCAATCCGGAGATTGCGAAGCTGGTCCCACTGCGCGACGTGATGCTCGGTGAGGTACGGCCCATTCTGCTGATGCTCCTGAGCGCCGCGGGACTCCTGCTCGTGATCGCCTGCATCAACGTGATGAGCCTGCTTCTCGCGCGCACGGATACCCGCACGCGGGAAATCGGCGTCCGCAGTGCGCTCGGCGCCTCGTCTGCGCGGCTCGTGCTTCAGTTTGCGACGGAGGCGTTGGTCCTGACGGTTATCGCCACGGCGCTCGGATTGGTGATCGCTTCATCCGGCATCCCGTTTCTCGTCCGCCTCCTCCCTCCCGACGTGATCAGCCGAGTGCCATTCATCGAGGGGATTGGCATGAACGTCCGTGTCCTCGCCTTCGCGGGCGCGGTATCGGCGATCGCGGCGCTGGTGTTCGCGCTCACGCCGCTGCTCCGCATCTCGTTCTCAGACAGGCTCGTGCGACTCAATGAAGGCAGTCGCGGTTCCGGGGGAAGAAACTGGCGACGGCTCGGCGCCCGCCTCGTCGTGGCGGAACTCGCGGTCGCGGTGCTGCTGTTGGTGAGCGCGGGACTGTTTGGCAAGAGCCTGTATCGGTTGCTCCACGTCGACCTCGGATTCAATGTACGAGGACTGATCGCGGTGCCGGTGACTCCGATCTCGCTTCGAACGGGCGCCATGGGTTCAGCGGCGAGCACGAACAACGAGCAACCCGGCGCGTTCGCCCGCCGCGTCGCGGAACGCCTTGCCGCCTTGCCAGCCGTTCGGTCCGCCGGATACGCCGATCTTCTGCCCGTGGGTCCAGGGCTCGCGCCTGCGTCAATGTTCTGGATCGTCGGCCGCCCCGAAGATCAGCAGCTCAAGGAAACCTGGCCGGTGCGGCGTATCAGCGTGAATTATTTCAGCACGCTGCAGGCGACGCTGCTGCGCGGCCGGTCCTTCACTGAGGAAGAGGTCTCGTCGGTGAGACCCGTGATGATCGTCAACGAAACGGCAGCGCGGCGATACTTCGCGGGCGAGGATCCGATCGGGCGGTCCATCGCGTTCGGCAGCCCTCGGGCGCCGGCGCGCGAGATCGTCGGGATCGTGGCGGATATCAAGGATGGCCCGCCTGAAACGCCGGCTCACCCAAGCGCCTATGTCCCCTTTGACGAGGCGGGATTCAACGTTGTGATTCGTACGACACAGGTCGAGGAGTCTCTGTTCCCATCGTTAGTCGCCGCAATCCGCGAGAGCCAGCCTGGCGTGCTCGTCGGACAGCCGACCACGATGGCAGAACGGATCAACGAGCTACCATCGACGTCCCTTCACCGCTCATCGGCGTGCCTGGTCGGAGCCTTTGCCGCGATGGCTCTCGTCCTCAGCGTCGTGGGACTCTACGGCGTCGTCGCCTACTCGGTGGGTCAGCGCGCCCGCGAGATCGGTGTGCGCATGGCGCTCGGTGCCCACCGCCGGTCCGTCTACCGGCTAGTGCTTGGAGAAAGCGCGTGGTTGATTGGCGCGGGCACTGCGCTGGGAGTGATCGGCGCCGTCACGGCGGCCACGGTGATGCGCCATCTGCTCTTCGGCGTGCAGTCGTGGGACCCGCCGACGCTGGCGCTCGCCGCCGCCGTCCTCATGGTTTCGGCGCTGCTCGCGAGCTACGTCCCTGCCCGCCGCGCTGCATCGGTGAACCCCATCGAGGTTCTTCGTGCCGAATAACGGACGCGCGGTCGATCTCTGAGGAGATAGTCCGTGGAACATCGGGCGAGCCGGCAGATCACGAATCGAATCAGAACGGATTCGAAAGCGCGCGGCGGATCCGCTCGCCGTAGGTGCGTCCCGATTGCAGGCGGTGCCCCGACCTGAGCTCGATCACGAATTGGCCGTGCGCGATCGACCACACCTGCGCGATGCGCCGGACGTTCACGATGTGCGATCGGTGGATGCGCAGGAAGCGGTCGGAATCGAGCACGCCCTCGATCGTGTTCATGGGCACGTGCAGCAGGTGGGTCGCCGGGCCCGCGTGCAGTCGGACGTAGTTCTGGAACGCTTCGATCCAATCCAGCTCGTCGACCGGCACGAAGATGGTGCGCTCGCCGGATCGAACCGCGAATCGCTCGAGCTGCCGCGGCGGATTCGCGACAGCATCGAGCATCGCCAGCACTTGTCGCGTGCCCTCCTCGTGCGGCACGCCTCGCAGCCTGCCGATGGCTCGCGTGAACGCGAGCGCAAAGCGCTCCTCCGTGACCGGCTTGAGCAGATAATCGATCGCCGCGATCTCGAACGCCCGAATCGCATACTGGTCGTGCGCGGTCACGAAGATCACCGGTGGCATGCGCTCTGCTCCAATGGCGTGGACGACCGCAAAGCCGTCGGTTCGCGGCATCTGCACGTCGAGGAGTACCAGGTCCGGCTTCTGCTCGCGAATGAAGGCGACCGCCTCTCGTCCGTTCCGCGCTTCCGAGACGGATTCGACCTGCGGCTGACGGCGGAGCAGCAGGTTCAACCCTTCGCGCGCGAGGGGCTCATCGTCCACGACAAGAACCCTCAATCGCATTGTCCGCCCTCGGGCGGGACCGTCCGGATCGGCAATGTGATCGTGACGCGTACGCCTCGAGACGCCGCTTGCTCGACGACGAGAGACGCGCTGCCGCCGTACAGCCGCGTCAGGCGGGTCCTGGTGTTCGTCAGCCCGATTCCGGAGTGCTCAGGCCCGGGCGACAGCAGCCCGGGCCCGTCGTCCGACACGACGAGCGCCAGTGAGCCGTTTGCGCTCGTCGCTGCCACTTCGATCGTCACTGCTTCCTCGCTTTGACCGAGGCCATGGCGGACGGCGTTCTCGACGATCGGCTGCAGCACCATGTGCGGCACGAGGACGTCGGACAACGCGGGAGCCGGCGCAATGCGCACCCTCAGCCGGTCCTCGAACCGGACCTGCTCGATCGAGAGGTACAGCCGCAGGAATTCCAGCTCGCGCCACAGCGGCACTTCCTGCGCCTCCACGTCTTCGAGCGTGAGACGAAGGAGATCGCTGAGCCTCGCGACCATCGCTTCGGCCTGCGCAGTTTTCTGCTGCTGGATCAAGACGATGATGGCGCCGAGCGTGTTGAAGAGAAAGTGCGGCTGCAGCTGCATCTTGAGGGCGCTCAGCTGCGCCGTTGCGAGCTGCTGCGCGAGCTCGGATGTCTGCACCCTCAGCTCGAATGCCTCCCGCTCGCGAATCTTGGCGTTCTTCTGCGACCGGTACACGGCCTGGAGTGCGATCACGGCCCAATACCGGATGACGCCGCCCTGAATGCCGAACGACAGCATTACTCTGGCGCCCCCGGCAATGGACGAGGGCGGAGTTGCGGCAGGGAAGACGCCGAGCAGCATCAGCAGCGGGACTTCGATCACGGTGGCCATGATCGAAAAGACGACGCTGAAGCCGAGATGCAGTCCCGCGTAGGTGACGCGCCGCTCGACCGGCCATCGGTTGCCGAGCCACAGGAGCGCCGGCGTGAGCGCGGCGCACACGTACATGCCCGCCATCCAACCGACGAACACGTACTTCCAGGCCACTGGCTGGCCTCGATACAGCCGCGGCACGGAGTCCTGCGTGATGTAGAAGAGCCCCGCAATAGTCCAGGCGAGCCAGACTCCCGCGATCAGCCGGATCCGCTGACGCACCCGAGGCGACATCACTATTCATTCTGCTGTGGGTTGGCCTCAGCCGAGGCAGTTTTTGACGAAGCGGCCTGCCGCGATGACCAACCGCGCTCGCCGGGGCCTCGGTCCAGTTCGACATGCCGACAGGACCGTCTGTCAAAAACACGTGTCAGCCTCCTCCGCTGCCGCGCGAGGATCCGCCCCGTGCAGAAGACAAGAACCGAATCCGACCCTTCGACAGTGCTCAGGGTCGCCCTGAGGCTCTCGCAGGGAGCAGGGTCGAGGGACGAAAGGACGACGACGATGACTCGGTTGAATCCGTGGATCGCTGGAGTGTTGGTGGTGATATGTGCGTTCATGTGCGCAGGCGTGGCGCAAACACGCGCCACGGACATGAGCCAGGCGCAGGGCATCCTCCCAAGCGGGCTTGGCGACGCCGTCGATCGCGACGTCGCGAAAGTTCGTGACGCGACGGCCAGGTTCACGACGACCGAGGCTGCCGAAGCGGCCGGCTACAAGCGCGTCACCGACTGTGTGGAATATCAACCGGCGGGCGCGATGGGCTACCACTTTCAGAACAACGCGCTGCTCGACACGACGCTCGACGTCGAGCATCCGGAGGTGCTGGTCTACGAGAAGAAGCCGGACGGCGCGTTCAAGCTGAATGGCGTCGAATTTCTCGTGCCTATCTCCGCCTGGACGGCCGACGAGCCGCCGCGCATCATGGGGCAAGCCCTCAAAAAGGCGGATCGCCTGGGCATCTGGTACCTCCACGTCTGGACGTGGGGGCCGAGTCCGAGCGGACTTTTTGCCGACTGGAACCCTAACGTCAAGTGTGGGGACGCCTCATCGATGCGTCGTTAGATCTCGCTCGCTCGGGTTCCATTTCTCCTATCCATCCACGTCGATGTTGATTTAGCGTTCCAAGGTGTGAGCCTCGGGCTACTCGAGGTCACTGCAGGAGGAACGTCATGAGGCAGCTGAAGTCCTTCGCTATCGCCGCGGCGCTCGTTGGGACAACCCTGATCGCTGCCGCCGCTCAGGAGCCGCCACCCGCGGGCGCATTCAGGGCAGTTCACCTGGTCAACCTGACTCCGCAACAGGTCGCTGCCCTTCAAGCCTGGATGGCTGACATGAACGATGTCATCGCCAAGGCGGGCCACAAGGAGGTTCGTTATCGCCTCTTCAAAGTGACCGGGAAGCAAGCCGGCAAATACGAGTTCATGTGGGAGTCCTCGTGGCCAAGCGGAGCCGTCTACACGAAAGTCCACGACAATCCTGCATGGAAATTGGTGGCGGACAGACATCCTGACGTAAGCGAGCTGTTGAAGGACGAGATCTACAACCGCTACGTCGAGGTCACCGCCGAGAAGCGTGAACGGTGACTCGCAGCGGTTTTACTTGATTGATGCGAGAACGCGACGTTCAGCGCAATCTGGTTCGAGTGTCCCGGGCCTGCCAGCGCGCCACACGATGCGATGATCATCGTGGCAGCAGTCGCATGTTGGCGCTGGTAATTCTCTTGCAGCTGCGGCCGCTCGCTCGTATGTCTCACCCGTGTCCTCGCCTTTGTCGGCACTATCCGACACGAAAGATGAAAAGCCATGCCCAAAACACTCGTCTCGTTCATCTCAGCGGTGATCGTTTTCGCGTGGGCGCCTGTTGCTGCGCAGGTTGGATCGATCTGGTCGGCCGCGGGCGTCACGGGGATCGTCGATGAGGCGGACCTGAACATTCACCAGTTCAACAGCACAGGGTCGGTCTCGATCAAGTCTTCGGTGACCAGCGGTACGCTCGACATCCGTTTCCCGGTCCAGACAGTGCCGGACCTGCTCGTCCCGCAGCAGGGGGACTGCCCGGAAATGAGGGTCAACCTGCGCGATACGGGTTCGGGCGCACGCGTGATTGTCCGCCTCATGGCGCTTAGCATATTTCCTGGCTCCGGCACCCAGCTGACCTCGCTTGCCCAGATCGACAGCAACAGCCAGCTCCCGCCAGGTGACCCGACCGAATACCGCAGCTACCGGACATGTCTCAACAATTTATCGCCGGGCAGCGAATTTCTTTTCGATAAAGCCTTCTTTACCTATTACGTGGATGTGCAGCTTATCAAGACCACTGCGAGCGCAAATCCAGGCTTGATGTCCCTCCAGATCTGCCCTTCGCAGGATTTCTGCGATCCATAAACATCTGGACGCGACCGAAATCGGCGACGCGTCCCTTTGGGTGCAAACGGCGCACGTCAGGACCTGTCGTAAGGCTCCGGCAGGTGGCGGTCACGGTCGTACGGCGGATCTTCGTGATCCGGCATGACGTAGTCCGGGAATTCGTCGAGCCATTGCTTTCGCTCTTTTTCATCGGCGTAGAACTTCAGGTAAAGATACGAGTCCTCCTCGCTGCCGCTGCCCAGCGGATCTACATGCCACGTGGAATCTGGATGGCAATCCATCGGGATCTCCTCGCGCAGCGACTCGGACCTGAGATGCTCGTACAATTCGCGATCGGTCAGATGGTCGGTCTGACTGATGAACACGCGCAAGCGCGCAAGGGCGCGAATCACCTCCCACAACTTCGCAGTGAGGGTCGCGTCGTCCATCGACGCAGCCTCCGGCAGCTCAATTCCCGCTTTCGCCAGTCGTTCGGCGTCCGTCGTGAAGGGTCCGTTCTCGAAGGCGAGCACGTTACGCCAGAATTGCTGCCGCTGGTCTGCGGGTAAATCGGGGGATTCCCACGCGACCATCTTTCCCCCGGCCGCCTCCTGAAGCGCCTCCTTCATTTCAGCGATCCGCGCTTCACGATCGTCGTCTTCCGTCGCGTCATCACGCTTCGCTGCCATCGCAACGCCTTCCTTTCATTCCACTTTTCTCGTCGGGGAATTCCATTGAAGCGAACCGCAGTCCGATGCCCTGTATGCGCAAACGCTTCGCATGTTTCGCGCCAGCGAGATTCTCGAAGGATTTTTCGGACTACGCCCCGCTGCGACCTTGAAGTACGCAGGTCTGTCGTACGGAGACGTTGGGAAGGATTGAAGAAAAATTGAATTGAGCTCACTTACCGAGGCGTCGCAACCGCTCTTTGAGCCAGTCGCTGACGAACTCGTAGAAACCTGTCCATTTCGGTGTTATAGAGATTCTGCTCGGTCAGTCGATAGCCGGATCCGCCGGCTCCGACGAGAATGACGAAGCCAATATCCGGTAATCGGGTGATCGCCTTGGCAACGACCCATCCGGCCTGGCTACTGCCCCCGGCGCCGACCTGCGCGTCGATGATGTCTGAGGTCGCGAACCACCAGAAGATGGCCGGACGGAAACTGATACGCGCCGAGAAACCGGTCGAAGACGTTGGGATCGAGCTTCGCGTCCGACGCCTGTTGCTGGCCGAAGAGCACCGCGGTGACGGTGAAAAGGGAAACGCAGGCGAGAAGGCGTGGAAGGCCGCGGTTCATCTACGCGCGATCAAACCACATTCGGCGTCCCAGCGCAGTTGATAGGTGTCGGCCTGCCTTCAACAATCAGCAGCCGACATGGATTCGGCGCCGGGCGCTTGCGACCCCGATCAGGCCGCTACCCAGAAGGATGAGCGAGGCGGGCTCGGGGGTCTGCGCGACATCTGTCAGCTCGAACCTGAAGGCAAACGATCCGCGCCCTGTCGACGTCTGCCCCTGCGTTTCGGCGTTGACCTGAACGTCTTCCTGGATCCTGAACAGCGATACGCCTGCCGGGATGACACCGGTTGCGATGATCGACCCTGGTGACATCGCCGGAAAGCGGAAGACGTCCTTTCCAGGCTGGGAGAGGACGGCGAGCGCCTGAAATACGGGTGCGCCGGCAAACGTCGAACCCACAAACGACGCAGCGAACTCGAAGGTCTGCGGCGTGTCGAGCTCGATCAGCATGTTGAATTCAGAAACGCCCAGAGCGCTCGCCGAGTGCTGGAAATCCTCCGGGGGAGACGAGGGCACCGTCGCTGACGCATCAAGTTGGCCGGAGCCGAAAATCCCCTGACGAGTCACGCTGCTGGTCAGCGTCGCGAAGGCAGACGCCCGGGTTTGGCCACGAACGACGTTGGAGGATGTCGATAGCGCATCCCCTGCGGAGTCTTGCCGCAGCACATCCGTCGCATCGGGGTCGAAGACGATCGCGTCGGTTAGGACGCGACGAAGATCCTGAACGATTCGGATCGGATCGGCCTCGGCGACGCAAGGCCAGCCGACTACGCCGATCGTCAGCAACCACACCGGCAACGCTCGCATAGCCACCCCCTGCCGAAGACTCCCACCGGAGTGCTCACATTTCCTCGCCGAGGTTCGACCTTCCGCAGTGTGCGTCCGAGGAGGCTCTGTTGAGCAACGACAATGCCGCGGCCTTGTGCGCTTATCCGCCGAATGAACGTACCAGCTGGGCAGGCGTCCTGCCGTTGGATCGAATGCGGCTTATGGCTAGGCTTGTTGTCGGGGGTGTCTTGCGAACGCCGCCACCGCGGCGACAAGCTCCGCGGGATCGGCCGGTTTCCCGATGTGCATTTGAAATCCGCTCTCGAGCGCGCGCACGCGATCCTGCGATCGCGCGTACGCCGTCAGGGCAATCGCCGGTGTTTCACGCAGGACAGCATCGGAATGATTCCGAACCCTTCGAATCATCTCGAAGCCATCGAGATCCGGCAGCCCGATGTCGGCAATCAGGATATCGGGCCGCAGCGCCGGCAATTGATCCAACCCTCGGATGGCTGAATCCAGCGTCGTGACGCGCGCTCCTGCCAGTTCCAGGACTTCCGTGAGGAGCGACAAGGCATCCCGATCGTCGTCGACGGCGAGCACGTTGACGCCCTCCAGTTTCAGCGGCTCCGCCTGGAGAGGCGCTGGCCTCCGGTTCCGAACGTGTTTCCGTCGTTCATCGACGGCCGGCTGCGGATGAATGATCATGAGCGGCAGTCGGACGCGAAACGTCGAACCCTTGCCATCGCCGCCGCTGGATGCCGTGACCGATCCCCCGTGTCACTCGACGAGGCTGCGGACGATCGAGAGTCCCAATCCGAGGCCACCGAATTTGCGGGTCGTGGCGCTGTCCGCCTGCCGAAAGCGCTCGAACAGGTGAGGCAGGAATTCAGGTGTGATGCCGACACCGGTGTCACTCACGACAATATCGACGTGCGAATCAACGCGCTCCACACGGACCTGGACGCGGCCGCCTTTCGGTGTGAACTTCACGGCATTCGAGATCAGATTCCAGACGATTTGCTGGAGCCGGTCGGGATCACCCGAAATCGGGCCCGCATTTGGATCGATCGAGGTCTGTATTCGCAGGCGCTTGAGGCGCGCCGCAGGCGCGACCGATTCGACGGCGTTCTGCACGACGATCGGCAGATCGACGGGCTGAATGGTGAGACGCATCTTTCCGGAGATGATGCGCGAGACATCCAGGACGTCTTCGACCATCTGTGTGAGCGCCGAGGCATTCCGTTCGACGATCTCGACGGCCTTCGCCACCTTCTCGCCGGTCACGGCTCCGCTCTGGAGCAGGCGCGCATATCCCACAATCGCATTCAGCGGCGTGCGGAGTTCATGCGACAACGTGGCGAGAAACTCGTCCTTCAGTCGATCGGCGATTTGGATCCGGCTGTACGTCTGGGCGTTGTCGACCGCGAGTGCGGCCCGATAGGCCAACTCCTGGGCGAACGCCAGATCCTGTTCGGTATATCGGCGCTGGGATTCTGCGGTCCCCAACGTCAGAGCGCCCAGCGTTTTGCCGTGTGCGACAAGCGGCACGCATAGGTACGACACGAGTCCGAGGGAGCGGATGAGCCGCAACTGCTGCTCGTCGCCTCGTGCGGCCGCGAGGAGGATTTCGTCCGTCACCAACGGTAAGAGTGCCGGTGTCCTCGTGCGGATCACGTACTCCGCGCTGTAAGGCGCAGTCGGATCTTCATGCCGCTGCAGTGTGCGCGCCAGTTCGATTTTCTCCGGATCGAGATGCGCTACCGCGAGCCGCTCGACCTTGGCGTCGACGAGGATATCGACGGCGCACCAATCCGCGATCGCCTGGACGGCGAGATTCGCGACCGAGGTCAGTGTCGTCTCATAATCGAGCGACGTGGCCAGAACAGTGCTGGAC
>JBKOZS010000203.1:0-9501 GCA_046726015.1 Acidobacteriota bacterium | reverse complement strand
CGCGCTTGGGCTGAATCGGCTGATTGCGTCAGTGTTGTTCGGCGTCCAGCCGACGGATCCCACAACGTTGGCGGCCGTGATTATGACGATAACTCTGGTTGCGGCCGGGGCGTGCTGGCTGCCCGCGTGGCGCGCGTCGCGATTGGATCCCAGCGTAGTACTCAGAACCGACTAATCATTTCGATTATTTTGAAACAGTCTGACTGATGAGGGTCGCCTCGTCGTTACGCGCTAATGTGATGCTGCTCGTCGCAGAGCTTCGATTTGCCTCACGAAGCGGTCCATGCGGTTCCAACTCGCGAACGTTTGGTTCACCAGCTCCAAGTCATTGATTTCAGACGACCGGAAACAAGATCCCAAATAGTCAATCGAACCCCATCGCGCCCCCCGGCCGACGACGGCGGCGATTGGCCTGTAACAGCTTCACGTTCTCCTTGACGGCTTAGGAAAGCGAGCGATACCCTCCTAAAGCGTATAGGAGAGCGCTCGTGGTCCCAGAGGGAGAACTTTTACCGGGCACTCTTGACTTACTGATCCTGAAGGCCGCGCGGCTCACGCTGCCAACACGGCACTGCGCGTACAGGAGGCGTCATGACGCTGTGGTCTCGAGCGCGTTCGTTCTGGCACAACGTCTTCCACCGCTCCGACATGGAGCGCAACATGTCCGACGAATTGCAGTTTCACGTCGAGCGCCGCGCCGAGGACCTCATGGCGCGCGGCGGCCTCTCTTTGGAAGAGGCCAGGCGCGTCGCGCGGCTCGAGTTCGGATCCGTGGAGAAATACAAGGAAGAGGCTCGGCAGAGTCTCGGCCTCAGGATGTTCGACGAATTGCGTGGCGACCTCCGATATGCGTTTCGCGCCTTCGGCAAAAGCAAAGGCTTTACGGCGGCCGCCATCGCAACGCTCGCGCTCGGCGTCGGCGCAAACACGGCGGTGTTCAGCGGTTATCAGCGCGGGCCGCTTCTTCGACAGAAGTCTGCTCGATCAGCTTCTCGCGGGCGAAGGCTGCCGCGCAGCAGTAGCGATCATGTCGTTCGAAGCAGTTCGCCCTGGCAAACGCAGTGAATCCAGGCCATCACGCTGCTGGGCGAAGTGACGCCACGCGCCTCAACCATTCGCGAATCTGGTTCCAACTGACAGCGGTTAGCGACCAGCGTTCATTGCTTCCGTCGACGGCGGCACGATGCCTTTGAGCCTGAGATAGACCGCCATGTAACCGTGCTGCTCGTTGGAATGCGAAATCATGCTCACGAGCAACGACAGCTTGGACAGCTGGAAGCCGGATTGTCCAGTCTTGACCATTTCGTTCGCCTGAGCGTCGGTCAGCGCCGCGAACGCGGCGTCGCAGATCGTGAACGATTCCTTGAGCGCGGCCAGCAGCTCCGCCTTGCTTTTTTTCTTGTCGGCGTCGACCGTCTTCGAGCCGGCGCCGGAAACGAGATTGCAGTTGCGCGCCTGCGCATCCGCAACGTGGGCCACCGCCTCGCCAAACGAACGAATCTCGGGTACCGGCTTGAAAGCGAAATGTTCCTCAGGCATCTTGTCGACCATGGCGATGAGGTTGCGCTTCACGGAGTCGTAATAGTACCGCTTGATTTCGCCGATGTACGGCGACGTGGTCTGTGCGCTCGGGCCGGCGGCGGCTAGGCACATGAGAGCTGCGGCGAGCATTGACCGTTTCATTGAGACGCTCCTTCCTGTGGCAGCTGAAGACCGAACGATGACCGTGCGATGTGGACGGTCCTCACAGCGCGAAACTCTACATATGTAGAATTCAACTGTCAACCTGCTCGGATTGCGACCACGGCCGCAAACTGCCCTTGTTTCAGCGCTTCCACCGGATCCATGAAATGTCATCGGGTGCGCCGCGATATCTCAGATTCGCTTGGAAATCGGCGGTGGTCGCAGGAGTCGAATTGGGCTGGAGCGGAACGCGTACCGCTTCGGAAACTGGCCGCGCTACGAATGGAGGCCGACGGAATCACCGCCGTTTGAAGCATACTCAGGCGGCCTGACGCAGTTGGCCGAGCCGGCTGAGCCATTCGCGGATGTGGTTCCAACTCGTGAACGTTTGGCTCACCAGCCTCCGCGAGCTTGGGCCGTTTCACTCAATGCGAAGCGCGAGGGCGGGATCGAGTTGTGCCGCTCGCCGGCTCGGGAGGTACGCCGCTGCGAGGCCGGTCAGCACCATGATTACGACCACGCCCCATATCGTCAGCGGATCGTTCGGCGTCAGACCAAAGAGGAGGCTTGCAATAGCCCGGGAAACCAGAAGCGCCGCAATAACGCCTGCCGCAATGCCGCCACCAGTCAGGGTCAGGGCCTCCCTGATGACCATGCCGCGAATCTGCGATTGCTTCGCGCCGAGAGCTATGCGGATCCCGATCTCGCTCGTTCTGCGCGAGACGCTGTAAGCCATCACGCCATAGAGGCCCACCGTAGCCAGGAGGAGCCCGAGGCCCGCGAAAAACCCGGACAGCGCGCCCAGCATGCGCTCCCGTGCAATAGAACCATCGACCTGTTCCTGCAGCGACCTGATGCTGGTCACAGGGATCGACGGCGCGATCTCACGAATGGTTTCTCGAGCCGCTGTGGCTATGGACATCGGGGGTCCGGCGGCTCGTATCACGAACTGGCTGGAGACTCTCTCCTGCTGAAACGCGTGGAGGTATAGCGTCGGAGGCACAGTCTCCCGCAATTCCAGGTACTTCGCATCTCCGACGACGGCGATGATCTCGTAGGTCGTGCCGTCCTTGGAGACGACGCGTGCGCCGATCGCGCTCTTGTCCCCGAAATACTGGCGCGCCAATGTCTGGTTGACGATCGCCACCTTCGGACTGCCTGCGGAGTCGTTCCAGCTGAAATCGCGACCCACATAGATCGGTGTGTCCATTGTGGCGAAATAGTTGGGACTCACCCACGCCAGATAAAGACTTCGCCCTTCGCGAACGACGTCGTCAATGCCTCGGAGCTCAAAGGTGAGCATCGTACCGCCACCTTCAATAGGTGTGACGTCGCTCAAGCTTGCCGCCTGGACGCCCGGAATGGCATTGACCCTGGTGAGTGCTTCACGGAGCGCATTGCGTTGCCCTTCCGAAGTCAGCCGGCTGCGCGATGGATCGGTCGAAATCAGCAGAACTGATCGGCTTTCGAATCCCATGTCGATCGACCGGATGTTGTGCAGAGAACGCAGAAACAGGCCTCCGCAGAACAACATGATCACCGACAACGCGACCTGTGTGCCGATGAGTAACCCGCTCAGAACACGTCGATTTCGATCGACGTGCACGCGTCCGCTGCCGAACAACGAGGTGCCCGGCGCATCAGCTGTCATCCGCCAGGCTGGCGCAAGGCCAAACAGGAGTCCTGTTGCAATCGCCAGTGCGGCAGCAAACGTGAGCAGGCGAACGTCGGGACTTACGTCCAGCACAAGTGGCGTACGGCTCGTTGCGAAGAACCCAAGCAGGTATCGAGATCCCACGAACGCGAACGCCACGCCAAGCACTGCCCCCGCAGACGCCAGCAGCATGCTCTCGGTCAACAGTTGGCGCACGATCCTGGAAGGCGCGCCACCAAGCGATAAGCGCATCGCGATTTCGTGACGCCGGACGCTCGCGCGAGCGAGGAGCAAGTTCGCAACGTTGACGCAGCCAATGACGAGCACGATGCCGCTGACGATGAACAGCACGAACAGCGAGTCGCCGTACTGGTGGCGCACCCTGGACAGGCCGGCACGGGCAGGCTCGATGGCGAGGCGCCACTTGCGTGCCGGATGGTCTGGTCTCGGATTCTTCAGCAACGCCAGTTCCGCCTCGATGACGCCCGTCTGGAACATGGTCTGAAGTTCTGCGCCTGCCTCCTCGAGACTGTGTCCTGTCTTCACGCGCGCAAGAAGCTGGAGCCATTTGGGACCGGCTTGTGGCATCCAGCTCCCCTTGCGGAGCAGCGGCTCGGCAGACAGAGGGATCCAAAAATCGACCTCTCTGCCCACCTGCGTCCCACGGAATGATTGGGGCGTGACGCCAACGACGGTGAAAACGTGATCATCGACAGCGAGGCGTCGGCCGACGACGAGTGGATCGGCACCGAAACGGCGGTGCCAGTACCCATGGCTGAGAACGGCAACTGGTTCGGCGGCAGGGCGATCGTCTGACGGCTCGATAGTGCGTCCGCTGGCTGCCGCTACCCCGAGCACCGAGAAGAAGTTACCGCTGACGTATTGTCCCGACCCGAATTCCGGCGGCGCATTGTCCACTCCAACGTAGAAACGCGACGAGTGGCTGGCGATGACGCCGTCGACTGTCGTCGCGTGATCACTGAAATGCACGAACGCCGGATAGGAAAAGGCATTGAACGGCTGGCCGTTGCCACGATCCGTGAGCAACTCGATGAGCCGTGCCGGCTCTCGCACGGGAAGCGACCTCAATAAAGCCGCGTCGATGAGGCTAAAAATCGCCGTGTTCGCTCCGATACCAAGGGCAAGTGACGTCACGGCCGCGAACGTAAAGCCTGGGCTTTTTCGAAGCAGACGTACCCCGTACCGAACGTCCTGTGCCAGCTGCTCAAGGAGGATCCACGACCACAGTGAGCGCGTGTTTTCCTGCAGCCGCGTCACATTGCCAAGGTCGCGGCGCGCGGCCCATCGGGCCTGCTCTTCGGATAGCCCGTCGGCGTGACGTTCAGCCGCTTCCTCCGTCAGATGGAACTGCAGCTCCTCGCGGAGCTCGTCCTCCTTGCGCCGCCGCTGTAGCCACCACGTGAACTTCCGAAAGAGCGAGGTCATCGTCCCTCCTACTCGGCCGGCCTCAGAAGCAATCCCATGGCGCGGGCGAACGCGTCCCATTTCGACTGTTCGGTGGCCAGCTGGTTTCGGCCCGCGGGCGTGAGGCGGTAGTAGCGCGCGCGCTTGCCTTTCTCGGACAGCTCCCAAGAGGCGGCGATCCAGCCCTTGGCCTCGAGCCGATAGAGCGCCGGGTAGAGAGAGCCGGTCTCTACCTGCAGCAGGTCTTCCGAGGTCCGCTGAATGTGCTTCGCGATGGCGTGACCGTGACTCGGTCCTGGCAGCAGCGTGCGCATGATCAGCAGATCGAGGGTGCCTCGCAGGAGCTCGACGCGAGAGGTTCGCTTCTGAGCCATTGTGTAGGAACCCTACACTTTATTGTGTAGAAAGTCTACTCTGAGGATCGGGGACCCAAGCAAAATCAACAGCGGGCTGGCAGATCTCCGGAAGGACTCCGACTCGTCGGATCGATTCTCTGCTCAGCGCATCAATTGTTCTGAGGGATTCACTGATCAGGTTCCAATTTACGAAAATGAGGCTCACCATCCTTCGCTCGCCTTCGGCGAGCTACGGATGGCAGGTCAGGCCTCACAATTCACCGGCGTGGCTTCCCCTTACATCGAGCGCACTGACATCGGCGAAGGATGGTGTCCACCCTAGCGCCGCAGGCGCGAAGGTGGACCGATTGACGTAAACCGTCGAACGCTGTCAAGCCTTTTTGGTCGCACGACGCCGCGCGACGCAAACGCCCACTCGGGCATCTTCCAGACCCTTCTCCAGGTATCGCTCCCGCTGGTGACGGCGAAGAGCGAGCAACGTCGTGGCGAGTTGCGTCGACATGTCCACGCGGCGGGCGCTGGTGCGACTTCGGCGAGGTGATGATCTCCTTCACCTGGTTCCGCTGGACGAGGATAAGGCCGACGCTTCCTCGTGCGCCGGCAGCTTCTCGTCTTCCACGGCCACGATCGCGAAGAGCTTCCGGCTGTCGCGCGAGATGGCGAAGTCGGGTGCCACAGCGATCCTGATCCGTCGCCGCTGCCCGTACGCGTCCCCGCGAGCCGCTAGCGCGCCTCAACCTCGAAGGTCTTCGTCTCCGCGGACTGGTCGTTGAGGAACACTTCCAGTTTGTATTTCCCAGCAGGCCAGCCGTTCGGCTTCGAAATGTGGAACTCAGTGCGCTCGCGGTTGTTCGGCGCGATCGTGCGCGACGATTCGTCGACTGTCTGGCCGTCCTCGAACGTCCACCTGGCGCGCAGCGTCGCGCTCGGCGCCGATCCATCGGTCGCCACCGACGCGTAGATCGTGTCGTTCGGGCGGAACTTGTCGGTGCTGTCGCTGATGGCCTTGTCGCCGCCGATCGCGCGGCCGAGCGTCACGTCGGTGACCTTCACGGTCGTCGTGCCTGTCGTTCCCGTTGTCCCGCTCGTTCCGCCGGTGTCCGTCTTGCGGCCGCAGCCCGCGGCCACTACCAGCAACACGACGCAGAGTGACAGTGAAAGCTTTTGTGAGTGCATCGTGTCCTCCTATGCTCCCGGGATCCTGAGCTGCTGCCCCGGATGGATCAGGTCGGGGTTCTTTATCTGATCCCGGTTCGCCTCGTAGATGCGATTCCACTTGTTCGCGTCGCCGTAGTAGCGCTTCGCGATTTTCGAGAGACTGTCTCCCGCTACGACAACGTAGGTGTCGCTCTGTCCGGTTGTGCCCGTCACCGGCGGCACATCGGGCGCCGGCCGCGCGGGCTCAGCCGCGGTCGTCGAGCTGCCTGACTGGACGTTGGAAAAGTCCGCTTTCGGCTTCTCCTCGTCGTGTTTGCGGAGTTTGTCGAAGATACCCACCTGAACTCTCCTTGTTGGATCGGCAGACTTGGCTGCTGATGTACCGGAGTGTGAACAAGCACCGGTTGTGCCGTGCGTGCGGTCCACAGCTCAACCGCCGTACGGGACTCAGCATGCGCGGGCAGGGATTCAGGATGAGCAATCAGCGATCAGGGATTCAACGAGCGCGACCAGCCGGTCAGCACGCGCAATGTCTGGTGGCTCGCGTACGGCGATATTCACAAGAGATCGAAAAAGGAACTCGGTGGCTCGACGAGTTGCGCGAACCGCCGCGAGACCCGTGCATTCCGACGCTCACGCCGTGCGCAGCGCGGAAACGGTATCGATGCGCGAGGCGCGCCGCGTCAGGCCGACCGCACATATCGTCAGGATGCAGGAGCTGGAGCGTGCCGCGCACGATGTTCATTTGGCCGCTACGCATACATGCGGTCTCGAGTGACGAGATAGAATTCCAGGATATCGGCCGCGTCGAGAGCCTCGTCGATCAGCGTCCGGTAATGTATTCCCGGTTGGCAAAGCGACATGCGCTTCGGATCGATTCCGTACTTAGAGGCCTTACTCGAGCCCGACGCTTCCACGAACGGAACACGAGACGCGACGTCTGTCAGCGCTGACCCTTGGGTACGAGCGCGACGCGCCGGTTCAGCCGCCGTGTCAGTTCATGCGAGTTGTCGTACTCGGCGCCGGCCTCGCCCAGGCTGACCGTGAGCAGCCGTTCGGCTGGCACGCCCGCGCTCAGCAAATAGTCCTTCACGGCATTGGCGCGGCGGTTACCAAGGGCAAGGTTGTACGTCCCCGTGCCGAGACTGCAGGTGTGGCCCTCGATCGTCACGACGAGCGACGGGTCGTCTTTGAGTGCGGTCGCAGCCACCCGGAGTCTGTCGACATCTTCGCTACGAATAGAAAAACCGTCGCGCTCAAAGTGCACATCCTCGAACGCGTACGACTTCTTCGCGCCCACAACATCGGCCGAGCTCGCTGCCGGGGCGTCGTCTCGAACGGTGATGGTAACTCTGTCCTCAGCCGCGGCGGGCGCGCTCGTCGAGGGCGCCACGAGCGCTTGCGCCTGCGCGTCGTCTCGTTGAGCCTCGCTCGGAGAAGCCGGCGGCGCCACGTAAGGTTCGACCGAGCTCCCGCGAACCCACCCGACCTTCCGGCTACCATGCAGGTCAGGCGGGAGAACTACCCAATACCAGTCTTTTTCCTGATCGAAATCGATGACTTCGAGTGTGGTGCCTTGATCGACTATGAGCACGACGTCGGTCTGAGGTCCAAGCCAGCGCATGATCCGCTCGGACTTGGTCATCACGCGAACGTGGGCAGGAATTTGCGCCTGCGCCGATGTGGTGGCCGGGACGCAGACGGCGACCGCGGCCAAGGCCCCGACCGAAAATGAACGCGCCATTCTGGACATGTATGGCTGCCTTGCAGCCGGCGTGCCTTCCATCGGCTCTGGGCAAGCGCTCTACTTCCATCAACTTAGCGGAGTCGGCTTTTGATGCGCGGTGGAGACGCTGACGAGGACGACAGTCGAGCGACAAACATGACATTCCCTGAACCTTCATCTTTCGGAGATTGAGCCTTTCACGGGAAGCATCCCGAAACCCCATACCAGTCTCGTTCAGGATCGGCAGTGTCCGAACGGACGACTCTCATGGTAGGGCGTCGCGGAGAGGAACTCACCCCACCTCGAAAAGGTCGACGACAGGCGGCACCTTCACAGTCACGCGGCAGGTCGGAGGCGCTCCAAACGGCGCAGCCAGCCAGCAAGCCGGTTCCAACTGCCGAAAGTGAGGCTCACCAGCGATCATCACTCTCCTGTAGGCCGACGGTGCGACCAGTACATCAGAAACGCGACTCCGCCAAGGACGAGCGGCGGAATGACGCGGAGGAATTCGGCGTGAACGAGATGCGTGCACAGCGCGCCCATCATGAGGACGCCCAGAGTCAGCGAAGCGGCTCGTCTCCACCGTGGAATCAACTCACCAAGGCCACCGAGAATCTCGAGCACGCCGACGACATACGCAGCCTTCGCGGGGTAGCCCCACTGCCCGAACCTCTCGCTCCACCGCATTGCGGAGGCGCCTTCGAATTTCGAAAGACCAACCGCGACGAAGGCTACCGCCAAGAAGATGGCGCCTGCCCATACCGCTGCGCTGCGAAGCCTGACCATCTGCGGCCTCCACGGGAGATCGCGTCTGGCTCGCGCGATCCGATGCGGACATCGCACCATCGAACGCAGGCGGATTCAACTCACAAAAGCTCAATTCTTCCTCGCAGACTGTCTGCATATAGGATCTGAACCGCGAGCCGCTCGGAATAGGGGGCTGCAGTGGTGAAGAGGTTCGGAGACTTTGAATTTGACGATCGTCGGCGGGGCCTCAGGGCTCGGGGGCAACCGATCAAACTCACCGGACAGGCCGTCGACCTGCTCTATCTGCTGCTAGAGCGACCCGGCGAGTTGATTACTCGTGAGGAGATTGAGCGCAGGTTGTGGCCCGACAGGAACGTGAACTTCGACCACAGCCTTGACGTCGTCGTGAGCCGCCTCCGAACGGTTCTTGGCGACAAGGGCCCGAGCCCGCGATACATCGAGACGGTGCCGCGCAGGGGTTATCGGTTCATCGAACCGGTGACCGCCAGGCCCGAGGCTGAGCCAGCGAATGCGCCGCGCCGTTGGAGGCGCCGCCTCGTAACTTACGCGGCCGTCGCGATTCTCGCCGCAGTCCTGGCGATTCTCTTTGCGCGGACGCGGTACGAAAAGTTCGTTCCGTCCGAACGTTCGCAGACATCACCAACGCCGCCCGCCCGATAACTGACGCAGCCTGTTCATGACGAGCGTGGTGCCCGGGCGAAGCACAATTCTACGGCCTGGTCGGCGGACAA
>JBKOZS010000202.1:0-14985 GCA_046726015.1 Acidobacteriota bacterium | reverse complement strand
GAGCTGGGACGTCTGGGGCGCCGGCGTCTCGAAGAGTGGCAAGTACCTCACCGTCTGGATCAACGAAGACGCCGCCTTCACCACGCGTCTGCACGACGCCGCGACGGTGAAGGAAATCCAGATACCGGGCATGCCCGTTGGCGTCGTGCGCGGCCTGCAGGTGTCGCGCGACGATGGGAAGGTGGCGTTTTACGCCAGCGACGGCTCGGTCCCGGACGACCTGTACTCGGGCCCGATGGCCGGCCGGCCGACGCGCCTGACCAACGCGCTCAACTCCGCGATCGCGCGCGAGGGCCTCGTCGTGCCGAAGCGCGTACGCTTCAAGTCGTACGACGGCGTCGAGATCCCCGGCCTGCTCTACACCCCGCATCAGGCGACGGGGGCGGCCAGGGCGCCCGCGTTGGTCGTCGTGCACGGCGGCCCTGGCGGGCAGGCGCAGTTCGGCTACTCGGCCCTGAAGCAGGCCCTGGTCAACCACGGCTACGTCCTGTTCGACATCAACAACCGCGGGAGCACAGGCTATGGGAAGACGTTCTACGCGATGGACGACCGCAGGCACGGCGAGGCGGACCTGGGCGACGTCGTCGCGAGCAAGCAGATGCTCTCCGCCACCGGCTTCGTGGATCCGGCCCGCATCGGCATCCTCGGCGGTAGCTACGGCGGCTACATGGTGCTTGCCGCGCTGACGCTGCAGCCCGACGCGTTCAAGGCCGGCGTGGACCTGTTTGGCATCTCGAACTGGGTCCGGACGCTCGAGAAGATCCCGCCCTGGTGGGAGGCCTTCAAGGATGCGCTGTCCGCGGAAATGGGCAACCCCAAGACCGACGCCGCTCGCCTGCGCCGCATCTCGCCGCTCTTCAACGCCACGAAGATTCGCTCGCCGCTGATGGTCTTGCAGGGGCGCCAACGACCCGCGCGCCCTGAAGGTCGAGTCCGACGAGATCGTCGAAGCCGCAAAGAAGAACGGCGTCCGACCGAGTACATCGTCTTTGCTGACGAAGGACACGGCTTCGTCAAGAAGGAGAACGAAATCCGCGGCTACACGGCGATCCTGGCCTTCCTCGACACACACCTGAAGGCGACGACGGCGATATCGACGCAGTGAAGGGCTCAGAGCCCGAGTGTTCGGCGCACTGGCTCCCAGCGCGCATCGCCGTGCGCAAACGCGAGATCCCAATCACCGTCACGACGGGCCTGCGTCAAGGACTCTGCGGCCAGCGGCAGCTGGCCGAGCGCCACGCGAATAGCAGCCAGTCTCGAGTGTGCGACGTACTCCGTACGCGCTCTCAGCGCCAGCGTTTCGAGAATGGACTCGGCGGCCTCGATTCGTCCTGCCCTCGCTTCCACGAATCCGAGCCCGGCGAGTGCTTTCGTGCAGTCGCAGATGTCGCAGGCGCCGGCCGCGGCCTCTCGCGCCTCGTCGTACTGCCCGGTTAGGGCTGAAATATGGCCCAGCCAATAGTTAGCCAGAAAGTCGCGCGGCTCGAAGGCCAGGATGTCGCGCAGGTGCCGTATGGCAGCATCGACTTGGCCTGCCCAGAAAAGACAGACGGCTCTCCAGGTTTGGAAAAAAAGCGAGTACGGCTGCAGGCGCACAGCCATCTGAATGTGCGTGAGCTTGTCGCCCATGCTGAGAGCCGCCCCGAACACAGTCGCCGCCCAGTAGTGTGTGACAGGATTGCCTGGCGCGAACTGCAGGGCGCGGCGTGCTCCTGCCAGAGCCGCCGTCTTGTCGCGCCCAATCTCCGGAATCGCCGCATAGAAATGCGCGTCTCCCCTCCGAGGGTCGAGCCGCAGCGCCTGGAGGGCTGAACTGCGCACCAGAAACATGCCTGCACGCGGGGCCCGGAACTCCATCACGATGCCGGTCAGCATGGCCGATGCGAGCACCACGTGTGGCTCGGGATACGTTGGCCAGCGCCATATGGCCAGTTGCAGATAATGCCGCGCCCGGGCGATGGTCTCTGGCATGCTGCGGAGGACCAGCGACTCAGCTTGGTGACAGAGAACGTCCGGGTCATCCAGAATCGCAGCGGGAGGGTTCTCATGCAGGTGGAAGATCGGGCGGTAGCCCCCTGGTGGGATGCTGATGGTCACCAAATCGGCTGCGCCCTCGCTGCGATAGTACGCCTGCAGCTTCTCCCGCAGCCGGCGGGCTTCGACCCGCACGATCGCGTCGTCACGCGGATCGAAGCGGCCTCCGCGGTCGAAGACTTCGACCCCGAGGGTGTACTCCTTCAGTCGATCGGCGTGGCCCGCCAGGGAGTGCCGAACGACGTGATCCAGGAAGCGGCGCAGGCGCGGACTGCCTTGGAGCGTGATGCTCGACAGCAGCTTCTCGAGTGCCACCTCGATGACGTCCGCCGAGGGGTTTTGATGTAGCGATGTGTCCGCCATGCCGGGCGGATCACACGCAGGGGCAATCGACGCCAGGCGTCACCTCCCCTGATTGCGAGGTTTTCAGCCGAGCGTCGCTCGGGGAAGTAACCTCGACTAACCTGTCATCCTGAGGAACAGAATCCTATCTGTTTCCCGGCTACGGTACCCTACCTCCACGCGTAGGAATCCGCCCGCTGAGCTTGCTGTCGGTGGCGGTAGCGAATCACAGTTACCGCCACGACGTCTTTTACTCAAACGGTCGACGTTGCTGAAACCGGTGGCCTCGAGGCGCTGGCTGGCCAGTGATGCGACGTCGGCTGCCGCCCAGAGGAATCGGGCTGGAGACTCTATGAGTCAGCGATACATGTCGATAGTTGGCTTGCTGGTCACCGGCGCGGCGGCA
The DNA here is from genome assembly GCA_046726015.1 of Acidobacteriota bacterium. Taxonomy (GTDB): domain Bacteria; phylum Acidobacteriota; class Vicinamibacteria; order Vicinamibacterales; family 2-12-FULL-66-21; genus QHWT01. Next base: position 12,203 of record JBKOZS010000202.1, on the reverse strand, counting down.
AGTGTCGTAGCGCTCGCCTACGCGCAGGCCCCGGGAAAACCACGCCCGTTGATTCTTGCGCGCGACGAGGGTTACCCCGTTGGAAATCACTTTGTCAAAGCCGACCCGCAAAGCGGATCGATGCGTATCGGAGTCGGTCTTCAGCGTCTCAAACGCGGGCAGGGGACTGGCATACACATGCACGAACAGGAAGACGAACTGCTGTTCATCCATTCAGGTTCCGGGTTGGGTGTCGTGGGGGATCAGAGAAGGAATGTCAATGCGGGGACGACGCTCTATATTCCGCAGGGCACCTGGCATGGCGTCGAGTCGGATGGCGATGAACTCGAAATCTTGTGGGTGGTCTCTCCCCCGCACTTTGCGGAGACCCTCCGCGAGAGCGCCGACGCATCAGGTGCTGGAAAGGGCTCCTCCGCTGACGTGGATGAGATCGGACGCAAGCACGGGTATCGCGACAGCCGCCACTGGTTTCTACCCGGATTTGCGAGGATCGCAGCCACTCTCGCTCTTGGCGCCGTCTTCATCCCGCTCTTGAGTCGGGTTCGACCTTTTCGCGCGGCCGCGTTCTATGCCCTGGGCGCCACGCTTGCCACGATCGTCACGCTCCTCGCCCTCGCGATGGGCTCTCTTTCCTCGCTTGTCATCGCCATCAGCGCACTGTTGATTGCGGTGGCGATCTTTATCGCGACCCTCGGCGGAATCGTCGTCCGCGCGGTGGCGAATCGCCTGGCGAGTCGCTCTGGCTGACCTACCTTCCGGTGAAGACGTCAGCCGCCAAGTCGTTGTGGATCGGCTGCCCGCCAAAACGCAACCAACGATGACGGCCACCGACCCTGCCTTCAAACCCCGCATTGCTTCCATTGACCTGTTGCGGGGCACGATCATGATCGTCATGGCGCTCGATCATGTCAGGGACTATCTTCATGCTGACTCGTTTGTTTTTCGCCCACTTGATCTCAGTCGCACGAGTGTTGCACTGTTCCTCACCCGCTGGATCACACATTTCTGTGCACCCGGTTTCGTACTCCTGGCTGGCACTTCGGCCTATTTCGTCGGCCAACACAAGAGTACTCGAGAGCTGAGCCTTTTCTTGCTTGCGCGCGGCTTGTGGTTGGTATTTCTGGATTTGAGTGTCGTAACCTTTGGCTGGTCTTTCAATATCAGCTTTCCCGTCTTCACATTCAATGTTTTATGGGCTTTGGGCGGCAGCATGATCGCCATGGCCGCGCTCATCTATCTTCCCACACCATTGCTTCTGCTCGTTGGCGCGGTCATGATAGCTGGCCATAATCTTCTCGACGACTTTCATGTCAAGGGGGATACTCTCGCGGCATTTGGCTGGGCCCTGTTGCATGAACCGAACGCGTTTAATGTCGGCACCAGGAGTCTCTCTGTTGGTTATCCGCTCGTGCCCTGGGTTGGAGTAATGGCCCTGGGTTACTGTTGTGGCCGTTTGTACGCAAGGGAAGTTGGGGTCAGCTACAGGAGAACGCGCCTGATTCTCCTCGGCGGCTCACTGAGCCTGGCATTTGTGATTCTCCGCTCCTTCAACCTATATGGAGATGCGTCGCACTGGAGTCAACAGGCCTCGGTAACCTTTTCATTGCTGTCCTTTGTCAGGACGTCAAAGTATCCAGCGTCGCTGCTGTTTGTATTAATGACCCTTGGTCCGTTGCTCCTGTTCTTGGCTTTCACCGAGAAGATCGATGGATCGGTACCAAGACTGGTCTCTGTCTACGGCCGTGTGCCGTTATTCTATTACCTGCTGCACATTTACATCATTCATCTTTTGGCTATGCTGGCGGCAGAGTTCACTGCGGGTCATGGCTGGAGGGATTGGATATTGACCCGTAACCCATGGGAGACTGGATTCGAAGGCTATGGATTCTCGCTAGCCATGACCTGGCTGATTTGGATCTGTCTTGTAGTGGCCTTGTACGCTCCTTGCAAATGGTATGACTCCTATAAACGGAGGCACAAGGGACGATGGTGGTCAAGTTATGTGTAGCGGAGTGGGAACGGCGACCGGAGAACACTTTTCTGCGGCGTTCAGGCGACGGATTCGTCTGGAGGTTGTGTCAGGGCGATGGCCGGGGCTGTGACAATGACATTGCGCTGTGGGCCTTCAATACGCGTCGCGTTCCTGACCTGTCTATGTCTGATGCCTCTCGCAGTAATGGGTTGCGGTGGAGCGAGTCGTCCGAGCGGGCTGATGCCAGAGGGCACGTGGGGCGGGGACCACGTGGAGCTCGTGCTGGACGCGGCGCACGGCACAATCGAGTTCGACTGCGCGCACGGCACGATGCGGACGCCCATTCCCGTAGATCCCGACGGGACGTTTGACGTGACAGGAACCTTCGTGCGAGAGCACGGTGGACCGATCCGCGACGGAGAACCCCCCGATGAGCATACCGCGCGTTACATGGGAAAGACGGACGGCCGGCGCATGACGCTGACCGTCCTCTTGTCAGATGAGTCGCAGCACCCCGGCACCTTCGAGCTGGTGCTCGGTGGTCCGGCGCGCTTGTTAAAGTGCCTGTGACATGACTCTACGGCCTGCTCTTCTCCCGCGATGTCGAGGCGGAGGCGCTCCTCTTGCGCGCGTGGCTCGGGCGTGAACTCCTTGCCTCGCCGGCCAGCATGATACCGGCCTTGACGAGGTCCTCGTTGAACTGGCCCATCTCTATGAGCAGCTTCTCGCTCGGCATGACGCCCGCTTCGCTATTTTCGGTGCCTTCACGATTACCATGACCTTCATCGGTGCGTCCTCTCGAAACGGCGTATATGGACTCCTTCCGGTCGGCAAGCGCATGTGATGTCTGGGGCGATCAGGTGCGGTTGTATATCCGACCTGTTGTGAAAGCGTCTGTGTGCGCTTTCTGGCCATCGTGGAAATTCGCGCGTCGTGGGCCAATTGCCTCATCGCGATCTCGTGGATCAGGCGGTTTCTCGACCTCGTTCGACGCCGGTCTGACCGGTCCCATGACAAAGCACATGTGCTCGCACACCGCAGGGTGGGTCTCCGCTGGACGAATGGCTTACGCGGCCGCAGCATAGGGGCGTTCAGCGCAACCAGACGGCCCAAATCATGCGCGCGAGGCGATTCGCCAAGGCCGTCGCCGCTTTGTTAAAGCCGCGACGCGCTGCCAGCGCGATCGCCCAACGCTGAAGGGCCGTCAGCGGGACGCGGCCGCGACGTGCTCGCGTGTGCGCTTGCGTGACCACCGAGTAACGTGCGCAGATACTTGTCGCCCCGTTTGCTGATTCGGCTGCGCCACTGGCGATGACCGCTAGCCCGTTCCCGCGGCGTGAGGCCGAGCCAACTGGCAAATTGCCGGCCACGGTGAAACTGTCGAATATGCGGCACGCTGGCGAGTAACGCACTGGCGGTGATCACGCCCACACCGGGAATGGTTTGCAGCCGGGTCCCGACCTCATCGTCGGCCAGCTGCTGCACCAGCCCGGCATCAAGGGTCGCCAGTCGGTGCTCGAGGTCACGGATTTCCGTGAGCAGCGTCTGCAGCACGGTCACCAGCGGCGCCGGCAGCGTCGCGAGCAGCGTTGGCACCTGGCGAGTGACGGTGCGTGCGCCGAGACCCAGTAGGATGCCGTGCTCACGCCGCAGGCCGCGGACCGCATTAATGCGCGCGGTGCGGGTTTTCTGCCATTGCTGGCGGACCCGATGCACGCCCTGGAGCGCCTGTTGCGCCACCGTCTTCACCGGCACCGGCCACATCTCGGCGCAGCGCCGTGCTTCGAGCAGGGCGGCCGCGTCGGTGCGGTCACTTTTGTTGCCGCGCACGTACGCCCGCACGTATTGCATCGGTAGCAGCACCGGCACGAGACCCAGCGCGCGACAGTGACGCCCCCAAAAGTGCGCCGTCCCGCATGCCTCCATGACAATCTCGGTCCCGGCCGCTTGGGCGGCTAAGAATCGCTCGAACCGGCGCCGCGTCAGTCGATGCCGGCCGAGGATGCCACCGGCCCCATTCCCGACTGCGACTTCAAACACATCCTTAGCGAGATCAACCGCAATCGTTGTAGCCTCCTCGTGGACCTCCTCTTGGTGTGTGGTGTCACCCACCTCGCAGCATTGTGCTGCGAGTAACACCAGGAAGAGTCCATTCCATTGCCGCAACACCGGTAGGGTTCTTCCTTTAGACCCAACTAACCTCAACTAACTGCGATCCTGGTTGCGGGAGCGGGCAGAATCCGACACGTTCGGGCACGTGTCCGATCGGAGGAAGGTAAGCCATGTGTCGAGGAATCCGCACCGTGGTCGTCGTTCTGGCCACTCTGGTACTAAGCCCGATGGCCCTCACCGAGCTCGCAGCGCAGGAATCCAACTTCAACGTGGCAGCTGATGGCCTGGCATCAGGTTTGTCAGTTGTACCGCGTGAGCCTCACCGTCCGCTCATTGAGGCGACCTTGGCCAAAATTGAACGAATCGTTGTTTTTGTCGACCACTCGCCACCAGATCGAAAACGTTCGGATCACCCCTGTAGTGCCGCCGTTCAGCAGAATTCGACGCCGGCGGGCAGGTTCTGCGGCTGCAGCACGCTGCCACTGAGTCCACGTGGGCCGGTGGCTCGGGCCTGCACCTCGACATAACCTTCGAAATAGAAGGTACCGTCGAGACGACATTCAGCGTCCAGGCAACCAACGAGGAGCAAGGTAAGGATATGGCACAATCAGTATCGAAGAGTTGGGCCGTGCGGCGCAGTTGAAGGCATCAATGTGAGAACGAATAATGCGACTGAGACAAAGGTAGAGGGACCGGCGTTTGTCCTTCTCGGCAGTTCCAGTGTGACAGTCCAGGTGGCTCCGGGCGACAGCGATCTATTCGTGTTCGAGGACGAGGCGCCTCATCGACGAGCGTCCATCCGCTTCGACCGGCTTGCCCGACCTGCAGCCCACACCCGACACCGAGCGGCACGCGATCCTTGATGTGCTGCGGGGGTTTGCGCTGTACGGCGTGCTCCTGGCAAACCTGGTCTGGCTGACCACCGACATGGTCCTGGCGGATGCACGCCTGCAACAGTTGCCAACGGCGACGGTCGACCCGATCGCGCGCGCCTTCGTCGCGTTCTTCGTCGATGGCAAGTTCTACACGTTGTTCGCGTTTCTGTTCAGCCTTGGCTTCGCGCTTCAGATGCACAGGGCCGAGCTGCGCGGCGGCAGGATTGCTTCCGTGTATAGCCGCCGCTTGTCTGTGCTGCTCTTGATGGGGGCCATTCACATCGCCCTGATTTGGTACGGCGACATCCTGCTGTTGTATGCCGAGCTCGGGTTCGCACTCCTGCTGTTCCGCCGGGCTAGACCAACGGTTCGGCTCCTCGTCCTCGCGCTGGTGCTCGCGCTGTTTGCGCGGGCGACGTTCACCGCTTACCACGCGGTGACGAAGCCGCCCGAAGTGTCCCAGGGCGTGTCTGAGGCGGAGAAGGACGCCGCCACCAAAGAAGCGCGCCTCGCAGCGCTCCAGAGTGGCTATCGGCGGGTGGTCCGCGAGAACGTGGCGATTTACAGGAATGAGCTGTTCGTTCGGGGATTCGTGTGGTTGGCTCTGCCCCAGATCTTCGCGCGATTCTTGTTCGGGCTCTACGTCGGGAAGCGCGGCGTCGTCGAACGGGTGCCAGACTTCGTGCCGCTCATGCGACGAGCCCTGCCATGGCTGGTCGGGGCCGCCGTCATCGGAAACGGTGTCGGGCTCGAACACCGGTGGTTCGAGCACGAACGACACATGGAGTTGTCCACGTCCTGGTGGGCGGTCGGGACCATTCCGCTGGTCGAGGCGGGCGTCCTCGCCCTGTCCGCGGTGTATGTGTGTTGCATCTGTGTGCTCTTTTACAGCAGCACCCACTGGCAGAAGCGCCTGGCGCGATTGGCACCGGTGGGGCGCATGGCGCTCACGAGCTATCTCACCCACAGCGTGCTGTACCTTCTACTGTTCACCGGTGCAGGATTGGGCCTCCTGGGCACGGTCGGACCGACCGTCTGCGTGGCACTCAGCGTCGCGATCTTCTCGGCGCAAGTGGCCGTGAGCGGCTGGTGGTTGCGGCGATATCGGTTCGGGCCGGCGGAGTGGTGTGGCGAACCCTGACGTATGGCAGGCTGCAGCTGATGTGAACCGGTGCAGCGGGTGGTCGCCGATAGCACATTAGATCGAATCGATTGGGATTCGATCGATGAGATTCCGATCGGTAAGGAGACAGCGATCGCATGAGACTCAACACGTTCTTGAACTTCGGGGGCAACTGCGAACAGGCCTTCCGCTTCTACGAACAGCATCTCGGTGGAGAGATTACGATGTTGATGCGGCGCGCCGGGCAGCCCGACCAGCCCGTCACATGGCCCGGCTGGGAACAGTCCATCCAGTACGCCATCATGAAGATCGGCGAGACGGAGCTCATGGGATCTGACGTTGCGCCGGAACGCTTTCAGCCGATGCGGAGCGCTTACCTGTCGCTCACCGTCGACAGCGCAGACGAGGCGGAGCGGATCTACACGTTGCTCTCGAACGGTGGTGAAGTATTCATGCCTATGGAGGAGACCTTCTTTGCGGTCCGCTTTGGAATGCTCAGAGACAAGTTCGGTACGTCATGGATGATCCTCGCCTCGAAGCCGCAGGCGACATGACCGTTGCTGTCTTCACGTCGTGCCGAGCGCGCCCTTGCGCCAGGTGGCTGGCGGCGACCCGGTCGCACGCTTGAAGGCACGATTGAAGGCGGCTTCGGAGTCGTAGCCGACACGCTGCGACCTCCTGGATATTGCGCGGGCCCTCGCGCATCATTTGCTTGGCGAGCTGCATCCGCCAATTCGCCAGGTATCGCATCGGCGCTTCGCCCACCAACTCGGTGAAGCGCTGCGCCAGCACCGAGCGCGACGCCGCAACTTCTCGCGCGAGCTCCTCGACTGTCCAACTGCGCTGTGGATCCGCGTGCCTCGACCAGCGGGCTAAACCGCTGGTCGCAGTTCAACTAGCCACAAACAAGGCGCGACGTTCTTCCACCCCCGCCGAACGACAGCTGCGGGAGTTCGTCGTACCGTCGCGGCGAAGAGACGGACGCGAGAGGGGTTGGCGTCGTAGCACTGTGACTGCGCATGGTGTGGTGGTCGCCGCGCGGGAAGACAATCACGTCGCCCGCCTTCATTTTCGTCACGGCATGCCCCTGACACGCAACCTCGCAGTCGCCATCGACGAGGATGTGAAAGAGGACGACGCATTCCGCTTCGGGCATGACGGCCGAAGCCAGCTTTTCTGGAACCGGTGATTCGATGGCCCACGGTGACGAAAAGTCGGCCGTGAAGAACACCGCTCCTGCCAAGCGCACGACGCGGAGGACGTCGGAGAGCACATCCATCTCGCCCCCTTCCTGATACTGGGTGCGCCTGATACCCGGCGCGGTCGCCGCAGGAACGGTCAAGGATTTCAGAGCGCGTTCTCACCGGCTTGCCGTAGCACGGGCAGTGGGCGACGACTCGACCCTCAGTAGCGCCAGGCGCGCATCAAAGCGGCCTGCGACAATCCGCTCGAGGCGAAGCTGGATTACGGTCTCTGCATCGAGCTGGATATGCTGGTGAACCGAACCGAAGACGCCGGGACAGCGGAATGCCGCGCGTGATCTCGCCCTGTGTTTGTTGTCGTCGATGCCGCCAACCGTGCCGAGGGCCACTACGGCGCTGCGCCAGAAGATCGCCGCGCAGTACGGCGCATCCAAGGAATGGCCCCATCCCTTTCGAAACGCCATGATGAGCAGCAGGCTCCACGTGAATTGTGAGAAGCTGAGCTGGCCAGATGGGGCAGCCCCGCGCGGCGCGCCTCGGAAATCGGGTTCGAACGTCCGGGCAGTTCGCATCGAGGAACGCTTGACGAGAATGAGGAGAGGTGCGAGCAAATCAGACGGGTCAGCAAATCTCAAGGATTAGTCGTGGATGAGTAATGGCGGTGCGAGCCCCGCCCAGTAACGTCAGAACCCTGCACGGAGTTGCCATGGTTTCACTACACCCTCCCGCAACCGGTCGGTTCCTGCTGACCCTCGATGGCCTGCCTACTCTTCTCCACGATGTCGAAGGCGGAAACGTCAAGGCGTCGGTTATAACGGTAGACATGGGCACAAACGAGCCGCCCCGGAAACAGATCTCGACACTCAGCTACGAGCCTTTCTCAATTGCCGTCGATCTGGCGATGGGCAAGCCGCTCGCCAATTGGATCGGCGCGACGCTCGACCTTTCGCCCATACGGAAGAGCGGCACGATCGTCTCAGCGTCGTTCGATTACAAAGCCGAGAGCTTGCGCCACTTCCGTGACGCTCTCATCGAGGAGATCACGATTCCATCGATGATCGCGAGCAGCAAACAACTCGCATTCGTCACGATCAAATTCAAGCCCGAGGAGATCATGTACGCGAAGGGCGACAACGCGATCCAGAACGTGGTCAGCAGCCGTCAGAAGACATGGCTCTGCTCGAACTTTCGCCTCCGCATCGGCGACCTGCCCTGCTCGCGCGTGTCGAAAATCGATTCGTTCACGATCAGGCAGAGCGCTCAAACGCTGGACGACGTGCACGAGGGCGCCAGTGACCGGACGACGGTCGAGTTCCCGAATCTCAAGGTCACATTTTCGGCAGTCGACGTGGAGCCTTGGCACGAATGGTTCAACGACTTCGTCATCCTGCGCAACAACGGACCGGATAGAGAAGTCCAGGGCGCGCTCGAGTTCCTGGCGCCGAACCTTACCGACGTTCTCGGCGCCATCGAGCTGTCGCAGGTCGGCATCTTTGCGTTGTACCGGGAGAAGCCCACGGCGGGAGCAGATGCGATTGCGCACTTCGCCGCGGAGCTCTATGTCGAGAAGATGACCATCAAAATCAATGACGTCTGATCCTGTGCGCGCCGGTCAGCCGCCGCGGCGTTCACCGGGACTGCGACTTACACTTCCGCGGCTAACTCGACGACCAGCGCACGGTTGGCCACGCCCGTAACCGCGACGCCCAAGGCTCGCTGGTGTTCGCCGATACAAATCGCCGATGCCCGGCCGAACACTCCATCGGCACGGACGTCGGCGCCCCGTTCCGATAGTGCAAGCTGCACCAGGCGTACATCCAGGCCGCGCAATAGCGGCACCGATGTCTGGAACGCAAGCTCTCTCGTGCCCGGATGTGGACCATCGAAGGCGCCTGGTGGCGGCTCCGATAGAGTGGTCATCGAGATCTCGGCACCTCGCACCACGATCGGAAGCTCGAGTCCCCATTGGCCGAGCACCATGAGGCGCTTCAGCGCGTCAATCCGATAGACGGAGGCACGGAGATCACGGCGTGGGTGCGTGTTCAGCCAGGACCTCCTCGCTTCCACATACTCCGTCACCCATTCCTGTTGGCCACGAGTGGCGGGAGTGCCTTTGACACGCGCGCGAATGCGGCTCCACGCGCCATGGACGAACGAGTCGTACACCACGGCCCGGCCGAGCGGTAGCGTGATGCCGTCACGTTCCGCGGCTTTCATCGCCGGACGAAAATACGTCTCGTCGAAGAACTCGTCCTGCAAATCGCGCATGACCGGATCGTCGGCGGTGGCACGGAGCACGTTGTGCAGCTTGAAATCGCTGTCGAGGCCGCTATCCTGCGCCTCGATTTGCGGCAACACCACGCTGAGCCGGCGTCCGAATCGTGCACCTGCGTTGCTGCAATACCGCAGCAGCAGGCGATGCAGGTTGCCGGACCCCAGGCTCGTCTGCGAGCGGCCGAACGTCAAGTGGCCGGTGTCGCCAGTCAGGACGGCGACTTGTCCATAGTCGCCGCGTATGTGCCGGGTCTCGAACAGGTTGACGATTGCCTTGATCGTATTGGCCTGCGTAACGGTGAGATCGGTCGGCATCGCCATCGAGATATGTTCTTCAGCCGACTGACCCTGTCGTCAGCCGAGAGTGATGTTCCGTTCCGCAATGGTAACCCTGACTCGAAGGGACCTTCGTTCCGGCGCGGGAATCCCTTGACGTCACATCTTTCAGAGTCCGGGAGAAGACGTTTGCGGCTTATCCCAGGCTTGTGCGCTACTCGGCAATCGCGAGCTCGTCGGCGGCCCATAAGATCTGCGGCCGCTCGAGGCCCGGCTTCGCCGGCGCGACCCGCTTGCTCGTCGCGACGTAGATGCGCGGCGTAACGAAATAGATCGCCGGGTTGTGGGCGACGAAGATGCGCTGCACGTCCGCGAACAGCCGTTGCCGCTCTGCGCGATCCAGCGTCGTACTTTGCCGGGCCATCAGGTCGTCGATCTGCGCCTCCCAGGCAGTGGCGGGCGACTTCTGGTTCGGATGCCATAGATGCGAGCTGCCACTCGACAGCCACCAGTCGAGGCCCGTTGCCGGATCCGTGTCCGTGGGCGTCATGTGGTGGTAGATCGCGTCGTACCGGCTCTCCATCCATCGGCCCATCACCGCGTTGATGTCGAGGGGGACGACATCCACCATCACGCCGATTTTTTTGAGCGAGTCGCGGATGAACTGCGCGCCCTTCTCCGTCGGCGTGATGCCGGCGCCGACCAGGATGCTGAAACGCGCTGGACGACCCGCCTCATCTTCCCTGACGCCATCTTTGTCCCGATCGACGACCCCCAGCGCGTCGAGCCTGGCCGTGGCACGCGCCGGATCATAGCGGCCGGCGTCGAGATCGGTCGTCCAGTCTTTCACGGACGGCGGAACCGGCGCCGCCGACGGTTCGGCGGCGCCCAGGTAGACTTCGGTCGCGAACGCGCGCCGATCGACCGCAAGAGAGATCGCCTCGCGGAACCCATCCTGCGCGACGAGCGTTGGGCGTTCGCCTTTCGGCGATGGCGCAAGGTTGAACCAGAGCATCTCGCGCTCGATGCCTGGTCCCACGTCCGTCAGCCGCACACGGCCGCCGTCGGCGGCGGCTTTCACGGCGCGGTAGTCTTCGGGCCGAATCTCGTTCTGGAGCACATCGACCTGCCCGGCCGTGAGCCTCAACAGCTCCGCGTTCTGATCCGGGACGATCTCGAGCGTCAGGCGATCCAGGTACGGCAGCTGGACACCATTCGCATCGCGACGCCAATAGCGCGGGTTGCGCGCGAGCACAATCCGTTGGCCCAAGTCGTAGCGCTGGAGCACGAACGGGCCAAGGCCCGGCATCTGCTTCGGATCGGTTGACGGGCCCCAGGCCTTCGTGAACGTTCCATTGGCAAGCGCCTTCTCGAGAACGTGCCTCGGATAGATCGGCAGGGCGTCGAGGAGCCGCGCCCCCGGCGCGAACGGGGCGGCGAACGTGAACACCACGCGATGGGGCGTCAGCGCCTTAACCGCGATCGGCGTGTGCGCCACCTTCAAGCCGTCGGCAATCGGCCCGTGGACACCCGGATCGGTCGCCGCCCTCACCGAGAAGACCACATCGTCGGCATCGAACGGCGCGCCGTCCGACCACGTCACGCCCTCGCGCAGGCTCACCGTGATCGATCGCCCGTCGTCCGAGGTCGTCCAGCCCGAGGCGAGCCACGGCTCCGGCTGCGACGAGATCCGGTTGATGCGGACGAGCGGCGCCTGCGTCAGCAGGCTGATCAGGTGTGTAGGGAAGCTGTTACGGACGTAGCGGTTGAAGGTAACGGGCTCGGATCGTACCGTTGCCACGAGCCCGCCGCCGGTGCGAACGGTGGCGGGCGGCGACGATCGGGACAAGTACATCACCGTTGCAGAAATTGCGACGATGAGCGCAGCGAATAGAAACCATCGTCCAGCTTTGGTCATGTGGCTGACTGGGCGGCCAATGGATTGGCCGGTTCGGATTGCGTAATACCGCTGAGTATTTCAGGAATTCCCGCACCTCATCGCTACGGCTGACGCAGGAAAATTTCGCAGGTCAATGTACTGCCCAGTAAGCCGCCGCAAGCTAATCGGTAAAGCCGTGACATCGTCCCACACGTAACTATAGCATCCGCAGGTATTTACAGCTCCAAGCCCCCAGCCATCCCGACAGTGGCACCAGGCCTGCCTCTCCAGTCGGCGGGAGGCTACCTCAGATGTCGGACTCCACCATTGTTCCAGCGGAGCCGCGGATCGGTCGCAGCGTCTCGATTGATCAAGCTGCAGAGCTTCTCGGCGTTTCCCGTCGCACGGTTTACAACCGGATTCGCGACGGGCGTTTGTCGACGATCAGGACTCTCGGCGGATCGCAACGGGTGCTGATCGAGTCGTTGGC
>JBKOZS010000201.1:0-14845 GCA_046726015.1 Acidobacteriota bacterium | reverse complement strand
AAACATGCGGCGTACAATCGACGGCAATGGCTGACAAGAACCGCAGGGCAGTAAAAGATCGACGCCGTGTGCCCCGCGGCGGACGCCGATCCACTGACCAGCCGACGGTTCAGGGACTCCAGCGTCAGTTGGAGGCGCTGCGACTCGAGCTTCGCAGCCTGATAGCAGAAGTCAAAGAGCTTAAGGACGAGTCGTCCAAGTAGCATCTCAGTCCGACAGGTATTCCGTACTCGATCGCCGCCGCTCGCGTGAAGGTTTCGCATCCGGCACGTCATGCTGCCGCCGCTCGAGCGTCAGGTTCACGCGCGTCGCCGCTCCATACTGCTTCCAGACCGGCACCACCTGCTCGAGATCCGCGAGCAGTGCGCGATACCGCGGCGCCTTCAGGTCGATGTTGGGATCGGTGCGCACGCGATGCAGGAACGTCTCGATCGCGCGCGACATGTTTTCATAGTTGGCGAGCAGCTGCAGAACGGCTTCCTTTTCGGAATCGGACATCATGCGGCCGAGTTATCGGCAGCACATCACGCGCTCTTCAGCGCGGTGCCATGCGGGGGTCGCTGCTATAATCCGTGCGGTTCGACTCAACGGAGCGACTTGATGACTACTGTTACTCGCCGTGACTTTCTCAAAATCTCCGGAAGCGCCGCCGCCATGAGCATGACGTCGTTCGGCGCGGCCCGCGCCGCGGAGCCGGCCGCAGACCCGCTGTTCAAGATTTCACTCGCCGAGTGGTCGATCAACAAGCCGCTCTTCGGCGGCCAGATGCAGCACCTCGACTTCGCCAGGACCGCGAAGAGCGTCGGCATCAACGCGATTGAATACGTGAACCAGTTCTTCAAGGACAAGGCGAGCGACACCACGTTCCTGCGCGAAATGAACACGCGCGCGCAGGGTGAAGGGGTGACCCAGGTCCTGATCATGTGCGACGGCGAGGGGAACCTTGGCGATCCTGACACCGCCAAGCGCAAGACCGCGGCCGAGAACCACTACAAGTGGGTCGAGGCGGCAAAGTTCCTGGGGTGTCACACGATCCGCGTGAACGGCTACAGCAGCGGCACGCCCGACGAACAGATGAAACTCGTCGCCGACGGCATGCGCCAGCTCGTGGAGTTCGCCGACCCGCACGCCATCAACGTTGTCATCGAGAATCACGGCGGGTTGAGCAGCAACGCCAAGTGGCTGGTGCAGACGATCAAGATGGTGAACCATCCGCGTGCCGGGACGCTGCCCGATTTTGGCAACTTCCGCATCGCGGGCCCGGGCCGCGGCAATCCCGACGTGAAGATCGAAAGCTACGACTCGTACGAGGGCGTGCGGGAGATGATGCCGCTTGCGAAAGGCGTCAGCGTGAAGCCGAAGGGCTGGGACTTCAAGGGGAACAACATCGACATCGATCTGCAGCGCATGATGAAGATCGTCGTCGATGCGGGATACCACGGGCACGCAGGCATCGAGTACGGGCCGGAAGGACGCGAGCTCGAAGGCGTGAGGGAATTGCGCGAACGCCTCGAGACGGTCCGCGATCAGCTCGCAGCGAAATCGCAGTAGCCGATGCGCGAGGCGCGATGCGCGAGGTGCGCGAGGTACGATGCGCGCGAGGTGCGATGCGCGAGCGACCGAGCGGGGGTGTGGGGCGGAGCCCCACGTTAGCAAGACCCGCCCTACAACGTTGATACCCAACCGCTCCTATACGGGGGACGAATAAAGACGTCCGCGTCAGGAACGTTGGTCGCCTTCAGGTTCGCGCGATCCCACGCGATCCGGTGGCCCGCCCGAAGGGAGACGTTGCCCAGGAGCAGCGTCTCCGTCACCGGCCCCTCAAACTCGAAGTTGGCCCCGGGCTTTGTCTTCCCGCCAAGACAGGCATCGAGCCATTCGCGATCGTTGCCCGCCGATCGCGGCAGCGTCTTGGGCGGCTGCGTGAATGCATCCATCTTTGCCTGCGGGATCAGCCTGGGGTTTTGGCCATTGAAGCCGCACAGGATCGTGCCCTTGTCGCCGATAAAGAGCAGCCCTTCGTCCGGCAGCGGGCCATCTCCCTCGAATTCGGCGGGACGCGGTGGTTTCAGGCGGCCGTCATACCAGGTCACGCGCACCGGCGGCATGTCTCCACGGGCCGGGAAGTCATAGTGAATGATTGACGCGCCGGGAAACGTCTCCGAGAAACGCTCGGTCGAACTCGCGTCCACCATCGAGGGCGCCTCGAGCTTCAGGACGCGGAATATCGTGTCGAAGCTGTAGCCGCCCATGTCGCCGAGCGCGCCGCCGCCGAAGTCGTACCAGCCGCGCCACACGAACGGCAGGTAGACGCGGTTGAACGGCCGCTCTGGCGCGGGGCCAAGCCACAGGTTCCAGTCGAGCCCCTCGGGAATCGGATGCGTGTCGGACGGACGGTCGATCCCTTGAGGCCAGAACGGGCGCGTCGACCAGTTCGTCACCTGGCGGACCGGGCCAATGGCGCCCGCCCACACCCACTCGCACAGCAGCCGCGTTGCTTCGGATGCCTGGTTGCCAATCGCCACAGTCGTCGCCACGCCCGTCTCGCGCGCGATCTCCGCCATGCGGCGCGCTTCGTAAACGGTGCGCGTCATCGGCTTCTGGCAGAAGACATGTTTACGCTTCTGCATGGCTGCGATCGAGATCGGCGCATGCCAGTGGTCCGCCGTGCAGACGACGACGGCGTCGACCTCGCGTTCTTTGTCGAGCAGCTCGCGGAAGTCCGCATACGCGGAGCAGCCGCGATACTCGCCCGAACGCTGCCGGCTGCCGTAATACCCGTTCACGATCTTCTGGCAGGGCTCGCGTCCCGCGACGCCCGACGTCGCCGTTGTCGTGTGCGTCAACTGGATCTTGTCGTTCGGGCTGAGCCACTCCCATCCCGACTCGGTTCCAACCAACGTGCGAACGTTGTTACAGAACTCGTTCTCGCTCCACTGCGGATAGCCGGCGCTCCCCTTGTTTGGATCGCATACGGCCACGCCCTGCACGTCGGGCTGGCGCAGGAAGTTCAGCATCACGCGCAGTCCCTGCGCGCCAACGCCGATGAACGCGACGTTCACCTTTGACGATGGCGCCACCTGGCCGGGACCACCCAGCACGTGACGCGGCACGATCGTGAACGCGGCGGCGCCTGCACCGGCGGCGCCGAGGAATTTCCGACGAGTGATCTCGGTCATTGGGGGCTCACTTGCGCGCAAGCGTCACGCGCGCGTGCGTGCGCGCCGACTCGCGCGCGGCATCGAGTATCTCGGTCACGATCACGTTGTTGTCGAGCGACGACAGGCCGTTCGGCTTCCTCGTTCCGCGCGCGACCGCGATCAGGTGCGAAATCGAATCGCGCTCGTCCGCGGGGCGCGGATCCGGGGTCACCGGGTGATCCGGTTCGTTCGGCAGCGCGATTCTAAGCCCGTTGCCACCGGTCGTGGCCATCGCGGAGCCGGACTCGCCGTAGACCTCGAAATCCTTCCGATTGAACGGCCAGTTCCAGGAGGCCTGGATGATCCCCTGCGCATTCGGATACTCGACCAGAATCGTCGCCTCATCGTCCACGCGCGGATAGACGTCCGGCTGAAAATGCTGCGTGACGGCGGTCACCGCGATCGGCCGCTGGTTGTCCATCAGCCACGTCATCAGGTTCGCACCGTAACAGCCGAAGTCGAACAACGCGCCGGCGCCGTTCTTCACCGGATCGGTCAGCCACGCAAAGAACTCCGGCTGCACGTTGATCTTCTTCGGCCCGGGATGACCGTCGAGCGCGACCATCTTGCGGATGGCGCCGGCCGAGCGCCGCTCTTTCATCAGCGTCCAGATCGCTCCGTGGTTCGCGTACCACGTCGTCTCATAGTTGACGAGGACGTCGATGCCGCCACGCGTGGCCGCGTCCCGTATGCGCTGTGCGTCGGCATTGCTCACCGCGAGTGGCTTTTCCATCATCACGTCAACATGACGTGCGGCGGCGGCGTCCACCACCGCGGGATGGTCGAACGTGCTGGTAAAGGATGCCACGGCATCCGGCTTCGTCCGATCGAGCATCGTGGCGAGATCGGTGAACAGCGCCGCCTCGGGCAGCTTGTTGCGCTCCGCGTACTTCTCGAGCAGCGCCGGGTCCGGCTCGAACACACCGACGATCTCAACGTCGCTGCGTCCTTGTGCGGATTTGAGAAAGCCGCTGACGTGACCGTGGACGAGCCCGGCAATCGCCAGCCGGAACCGCGGAGAGGACGCTGCCGACTGTTCGCGCGCATGAGGCAAGGCAATGAACGCCAGCGCGATAGTGAGCACACCGATGGCCGTCCGCAACATCGCGGCAAGTCTATATTCGCATCCAGACTCATTCAACAACCGTTCAGCGTGTTGCCGGCGCGGGGTCCAGATCACGCCGCCAGATGCTGGATGCTAAACTGCGGCGGCTGAACGTGCGGCGCGTGTACTCCTGGCTCGTCACACTGCTCGTCCTGGTCGCGGCACTCGTCCTCTTCGTGCGCTGGCTCGAGCCGCGCTTCGCGTTCTTTCCCTTCAGCGGCGAGACAGAGACGCCTCGCCACTTCGGCATCGATTACGAACCGCTGGCGATCGACACCAGCGACGGCGAACGTCTCCGTGCGTGGCTGATGCGCGCCCCATCCCCTCGCGCCACGATCGTGTACTTCCACGGCAACGGCGCGAACCTGTCGAACTGGGCCCCGATCCTGGCGGGCATCGTGCGACGCGGCTTCTCGATCCTCGCCGTCGACTACCGCGGCTACGGCCTCAGCACGGGCCGCCCGAGCGAGCGGGGGCTGTATCGCGATGTCGATGCAACGGTCGCTCAGGCCTGGACGTTATTCGACGGCAATGTGCCGGTGATCTATTGGGGACGATCGCTTGGCGCCACGATGGCGGCATATGCGGCCACGGTGCGCACGCCCCGCGGCTTGATCCTCGAGTCTGGCTTTCCCGACGCTCGCTCGGTGATCCGCTCGTCGCCGCCGCTGTTCCTGTTGTCGATCTTTTCGACCTACCGATTTGCCACCGCCCGTCATCTTCAGTCCGTGAGCGTTCCCATCCTCGTGATGCACGGCGACCACGACAGCGTGATCCCCTACGAGCTTGGACGGTCGCTGTTCGAGGGCATCCAGGGGAACAAGACCTTCGTGACGATTGCTGGCGGCGACCACAACGACGTCGCGCCGCCGGAGCCGCAGGTGTATTGGTCGGCCGTCGATCGCTTCGTCCAGGGCCTGCAACCGGTCCCACCCGACCGGTAAGCCAAATTCCGCGGTTCATGTCGAGGAGTCGCGAAATCCGGTTACAATCCCGAGGCAGGGCGCCCCCAGCGCCCTTCCCCAACCATGTCAAAACAGAATCGCACTGTGCTCATCGTGGGCGGGCTTGCGCTTGCCGCCTCGGTCGTCCTCGGCTTCACCATCGTCAAACCGTCGCGCTCGATGCCCGCAGCGCCGCCGCCACGGCCAGAACCACTCGGCACGGGGGACATCTCCGCGCTTGCCGCCGCTCCGCACCTGCTCTTTCGTCACACCGGCCTCAGCGAGAATGCCCGCCGTATGAGTCTTGCGTCGCTTGCCGATCCGGATGCGCCATATGCGGCCACGGCGCTGGAGTGCGACCGCATTTCGTTCGCGGCCAGGCGCGGCATCTGTCTGCGTGAGACCGGCGGCATGCTGAGCACGTACGAAGCGGTGTTGTTTGACGGGGGATTTCGGCCCGGAACGAGCGTCAAGCTCGAAGGCACGCCGAGCCGCACGCGGATTTCCTCCGACGGCCGATTCGGCGCGGTCACCGTCTTCCTCACCGGCGCGCACGGCTACGCGTCGGCATCGTTCTCGACGAAGACCATCTTGCTCGACATGAGCAACGGCGCCGTCCTTGGCGACCTCGAACAATTCACGACGTATCGCGATGGACAGAAATTCAGCGCAGCCGACTTCAACTTCTGGGGCGTGACGTTCGCGCGTGAGAGCAACCCGTTTTACGCCTCGCTGTGGAGCGCCAAGAAAACGTACCTCGTGCGCGGCGACGTCGCCGCGCGGACGCTGACGGTGCTCCACGAGAATGTCGAGTGCCCGTCGCTCTCGCCCGACAACCGCCGTATCGCCTACAAAAAGCGTGTTGGCGGAGACCTCGCGCCGTGGCGCCTGTACGTGCTGGACCTCGCGTCGATGAGCGAACGGCCGATCGACGCTGAAAAGCGATCGATTGACGACCAGATCGAGTGGCTCGACGATGGCCACGTGCTTTACGCGGCGGGGCGCGGTTCGCAGTCGGCGATCCTCGACGTGTGGGTCGCTCCGGTTGACGGACCGGAACCGGCGCGCGCATTCCTCCTGCAGGCGGCCTCCCCCATCGTGGTGCGATAACACGACGAAAGTCTACGGTTCGCCGGACATTAGTACGCGCCTTGGATGACTTTCCGGCGGGAGTCGCCGTAACTGTTGAAAACCTGCCTTCCGGGCTGGCCGCTTCCTTGCCTCTCGTCAGGGCTCACCGACTGAGCCTGGACACCTCTTATGTATGCAATTGATTGGGCAGGTCTGCTTGCGCGGCCTTCCCGAACGGGGACCACCACGCCCGCGGCGGCACGCCGCGGAATCCGTTCGCTGGTTCCAACCGTTCATCGCACGGTATGGGCGCTCGGCATCACGAGCCTGCTCACCGACGTCTCGTCGGAGATGGTCGCCAGCATTCTTCCGATGTATCTGGTTCTCGAGGTCGGGATGCGGCCGCTCGCGTTCGGCGTTGTCGACGGGCTCTACCAGGGATTCGCAGCCCTGGTCCGGGTGGCCGCCGGCGTGTTCGCGGACCGTCGCAGCCGCTACAAAGAAGCAGCGGCAGCCGGGTACGCGCTGTCGGCGCTGTGCCGTGTTGCCCTGCTTGCCGTGGGCGCCGTCCCGGCAGCCATCGTCGCGGTTGTCGCCGTCGACCGCATCGGCAAAGGGGTGCGAACGGCGCCGCGCGATGCGCTGATCTCTTTACGCAGCACGTCCGATCAACTCGCCACCGCGTTTGGCGTACACCGCTCGCTGGACGCCGCTGGCGCGATGATGGGACCGCTCCTCGCCTTCGCGCTGCTCGCCGCGATGCCGGCTCGGTTCGAGGTGTTGTTCGCCATCAGCTTCGCGGTCGCCCTCGCGGGGCTCGGCGTCATTCTCATCTGCGTGGAACCGGCGCCGGCGACCGAGAAGGCGCGGACTCCACTTGGTCCCGCGCTCGATGCGGCGCGCACGCCACAGTTCCGCGGCATTCTCATCGCGGCATTTCTGCTGGGCCTGCCGACGATCAGCGACGCCTTCATCTTCCTCTCGCTTCAAAGGCAGTTGCAGATGGGCGCGAGCGCGTTTCCGCTGTTCTACGTGGCCACGTCGTTGCTGACGGCGCTGTTCGCAGTGCCGATGGGGCGCCTGGCCGATCGCGCGGGCAGGACGCTCGTGTTGCTTGGCGGCCACGTGCTGCTCGCAGTGCTCTACGTCGCGCTGCTGCAGCCGTCTCTGGGTCCGCTGCTGGCCATAGTCAGCATCGGGCTGCTGGGTGCGTACTATGCCGCAACCGACGGAGTGCTGACCGCGGCGGCCGCGGCGGTTTTGCCGAAAGATGTTTCAGGCAGCGGATTGTCGTTTCTCGCGACCGCCACGAACGTTTCGCGGCTGCTCGCCTCGGTGCTCTTCGGCCTGCTGTGGCAGACGTTCGGCATCCACGCCGCCACAACCGCGTTTCTTGTCGTCCTGGTGATCTCGATCGCGACGTCCGCTGTCGTCCTGCGAGGACGCACCGCGCGCGAGCCGGTCAGTCCAGCGGCTTGATGCGGATGTTCTTGTAGTACACGGTGCTGTTTGGATCGTGTGCCTGGAGCGCGATCGTGCCCGGCGCGATCCGCCGGCCGGCGAAATCGCGCGTGCCCGCCCAGTCCGCCGGCTGCTGCCATTGGACCGTCTGCTTGTCGTTCACCTTCACGGTGATCGTGTCCCCTTTGACAATGACGTGCTCGGTGAACCACTCGTCGTCTTTCGCGGGAGGCTCGTTCACGTCCTTGACGTGATAGAGGCTGCCGGTCTTCACCGGGTCGCGCTCATAGCTGTTGTTCACCTGGATTTCGAAGCCGGTCGGCGGCCACCCCTTCTCCTGGAACTGCGTCAGGATGAAGACGCCGCCGTTGGAGCCGGGGCGCGTCATCACGTCGACCTTCAATTCGAAATCACGAAACATGTGATTACGGAACGGGCCGTCGTAATAGGCGAGGCCCGGAGTGCCGTGCGCGACGATCGCGCCGTTCTCGATCGCGAACGAGTCCGGGTTCCACATCTTCCAGCCGGTAAAGTCCTTACCGTTGAACAAGTCGGTCCATCCCGCCTGCGGTGCGGACGCCTGGAGGAACGCCGCGAAGATCAACGGGCAAATGCGAATCAAGGTGCTCATAGCGCGGGGAGTCTAGCACGCGCCGAGTCCCGATGCGCGAGGCGCGAGACGCGAGGTGTGGCCGGGGCTCCGCACCGGCGTTCAGACTTGCGAGTATGCGGCCGGCCGAAGCAGAACGGTCGTGATATTCGAGACGATCTCGGCGTCTGTATAGCCCGGCGTCGCAGACAGCTTCTTCCACTCGGGATCGTTGCGAAAGGCGTCCCAGCTCTTGTCACGAGTGGCGAAGCTCTCGTGCACGAGCATGTAGACGAGGCTCGGCATGCGTTGCCCCGCGACCGTGCGCGAGAAGA
Source organism: Acidobacteriota bacterium (assembly GCA_046726015.1). Lineage (GTDB taxonomy): Bacteria > Acidobacteriota > Vicinamibacteria > Vicinamibacterales > 2-12-FULL-66-21 > QHWT01. The sequence goes on along the minus strand of JBKOZS010000201.1, from coordinate 6,140 downwards.
ACACCGGCGTCAACCCGGCGCGGCGGAAGATTTCAATCTCCCCCATCTCGTCGAACATGCGCACCTTCGCGCGATGCGCGCGCTCGTTATGGCTTTCGTAGATGCGCAACTCGAACAGGCGTGGACCGTTCGTTGCGGTGGCTGAGGGCACCTCGATGCGCGGGAACTTCGGGAAGGCGGTCAGGAGCGACACTTCCTGGCGCGCATACACGGGATCGGTCGGAGGTGCCTCGAAGTACGCCGTGGCGGCGCGGAGGAACTGTTCGTCGCGCTCGAGTGACGAGTCGATCGTCGACAGATTTTGCGTCGACGCGGGCGTCAAGACGAACACCGTGGGCGCAGCAAGCCCCGTCAGCACCTCGAACACGCCAATCGGTTTATGCTCAAGCCGATTCAGCGCGGGGATATACGCGTTCTGCAGGTAATCCGCGAGGCGCCGAGGTCCGGTGCCCGTGCGCAGGCTGTACTGCCGCCAGACAAAAAGGTCAGGGGTGACGGGTTCGCCGCCACCGCTGCGCTGTGCCCCGCTCAGGCCGGTGGCCGCGAGCAGGGTCGTTCCGACCGTCGAGGTAACGAACGCGCGTCGATCCACGCCGAGAACCTTATCACCACTGGTGATGGTCCCCGCGCGATCGCGCGTGCGCGAGCCAGTCTCCGCTGACGGGTTCCGCCATGACGCCGTGATCACCATGGCGCTTTCGGACCCGTGCGAACACACCGACACCCACAAACAGTACGGCAAGAGGAATGAGCCAGGCCATGCGGCCCTCCGAGTCAGCAAGACAGGATCCGACGGACCGCCCGCGGAGTGACAACGGGACACGAAGACATCAGAAGATTTATTCAAGAAACGAACTTCTGGCAATTGACCTTGTTGTCCTCGTGCGGCGGCGCCAGGCGAGCACGTCGCGTTTCACGACGGTAACTATTGCGCGGTTACACGGATGGGGTAAAGGAAACTACTTGACGCGACCGGTCGTGGTACGGTCTATTCCCCGTCCCACACCCTGCGGTGTCGAAGTGCACGGCGAGGAAGGCAGTGCAGCAGAATGCCCCTCTTCTGGTCGGTCAACCATGGGGCCAGGATCGTCACCCTACGGCTCGCTGAACCGCTTGCATTTGATGACTGGTTTGCCGCGGTCGATCGATTAGCGCACGACCGAGCGATAGATAGACGCTACGGAATCTTCGTCGATCGCTCGGCCATGCGGTCATTGACCGACGACTTCGCGCAGCAGATGGCGCTGTACTTCGCTCGCCGGCCGAAACTGTTTGCGCAGCGCCGGATCGCGATCCTTACGCGCCCAGGCGACGTGCCAGCGATCACGCCGGTGCAGACGGTTCTCAACGGCCGCGTCGGCGCGCAGTCGCGCGTGTTCACGAAGATCGAAGATGCGCATGCGTGGCTGGTGGAGTACGACGATCAGCTCGCGACGATACCGTGGTGAAAGCGCGAGGTGCGATGCGCGATGTGCGATGTGCGTCGAGGTGCGGCGATTCGGGATGCGGGATTAACGATGCGGGATGAGGGATTCCGGATCAGGCTGAGGGTTGACGATTCAGTCCCGTCCGCAGGGTCCCCACCAGCCTTCGCCAACAAGTTCCTGCTGCAGCTGGCGCCAGCGACGGGACACTTCGGCGGATCCAACCACGTATTGTGCGCGTTCCGAGCCGTTCGGCTCGGTGATGACAATAGCGAACGTGTCCGGGGCCTCCGCGGTGCGGATCTCGCACTGGAGATACTGCTGCTGCTTCTGGAAGAAGTAAAACATCTGGCGTTCGCATGGCTGAGGTAGCAATGCCAATGCCGCCAGGCGAAACGCCCGATCCCCGCTGCAACCCTCGACATTCGCAGGACTTTGGTACCATCCGCCGCAGTTCGGACGCGAAGGGCGCGCCTGTCCGGCGCCAGATCTGGTCTGCCTCTCTCAAATCTGTCGGTGACGAACGGATCTGGCCTATTCACCAGCGATAAGCCTGCCCTTGCGCGATCGTGATGTCCCGTGTGACGTTGCCGTAGCGGACGCGTGTCCGGGCATTGTTGGTGAGGGCACGAATAGTCGCGGATGCAAGCCGGCCGTCCTTCCAGGCGATATCGACGTCGAAACCGCCGCGGGCGCGCAGGCCCGTGACCGATCCCGTGGGCCAGGCTTTTGGCAAGGCCGGCAACAACTCGATTTCGCCGCTGTGACTCTGGAGCAGCATCTCGATGATGCCCGCGGCCCCGCCAAAGTTGCCGTCGATCTGGAACGGCGGGTGCGCATCGAACATGTTCGGATAGGTGCGATCGGGACTGAGGAGACGCGCAAGGATGCTGTAGGCGTGCTCCGCATCGAGCAGCCGCGCCCAGAGGTTCAGGCGCCAGCCGATCCCCCAGCCCGTGGCCTCGTCACCGCGAATCTCCAGCGATCGGCGTGCCGCCGCCGCGAGTGCGGGCGTACCCCGGATCGTGATCTGGTCGCTCGGATACAGCGCATACAAGTGCGACACGTGGCGATGGTGCAGGTCCGGGGCGTCCATGTCCCAGTCGTCGAGCCACTCCTGTAACTGCCCTGCCTTCCCCACCTGGTCGGGCGCGAGCCTCGCCCGTATCGCCGCGAGCTGCTCACGAAACTGCGGATCCTTGTCGAGAATCTCTCCAGCGCGGATCGTATTCGCAAACTGATCGCGCAGGATCTGCATGTCCATCGCCGGGCCGGCGACGAGCGTCGTGTTCCCAAATGGGTGACGGTTCTCGGGAGAGTTCGACGGCGACGTCACGAGCCACGCGTGCGAGGGCTCCTCAATGAGCGTGTCGACAAAGAACTCCGACGCCCCTTTGAGCGCCGGATACACGCGCGCGAGATACTCCTTGTCCTGCGTGTACTGGTAGTGCTCCCACAGTGTCTGACACAGCCACGCCCCGCCCGTCGGCCACATGCCGGACGCCGGGCCATCGACCGGGGCAGACGCCCGCCACAGGTCCGTGTTGTGATGCGTGACCCATCCGCGCGCGCCGTATTGCACTTTCGCGGTGCGCGCGCCGGTCTCGGTGAGATCCAGCACGAGACGCGTCAGCGGCTCGACGAGCTCCGACAGGTTGGCCGACTCCACCGGCCAGTAATTCATCTCGGTATTGATGTTGATCGTGTACTTGCTCTCCCATGGCGGCTTCATCTGATCGTTCCAGTCCCCCTGGAGCGTGGCGGGCTGGCTGCCGGGACGCGAGCTCGAGATCAACAGGTACCGGCCGAACTGAAGATAGAGCGCCGCAAGCTGGGGATCGCGGCCATTCGCGAACGCCTTGATGCGTTCGTCCGTCGGCGCGGGCACCGGCGGCGCGCCGAGGTCAATGGTCAGGCGCCGAAACAACCGCTGATGCTCGGCGACATGGGCCGATCGAAGCGCAGCGAACGGCTTCTCGCTCGCGAGCGCAATCTGCCGTTTCGTGATCGCCTCCGGATCGCCGCTGACGTCCTTGAAACTCCGGTAGCTGGTGGCTGCCGCGAGCAGCACGGTGACCGCGTCCGCGTCGCGGACGTCGACGGTGCTGCCGTCCACGTTCATCGATCCGCGCTCGGCAATCACGCGTGCGCGCGCCTGGAACGTCAGCGCCCCCTTGATGCCCTGCGCTTCAGCGTTGACGCCGTTCATGACGATGGTGTCCTTGCCTTCGATCGCGACATCGGCCTTCTGCGGCGTGGTCATCCCGACGGACAGATTCACGCGCGACGGCCGATCGGCAGATACGCGCATCGCAATCACCTGGTCCACCGGGCTCGAAAACACTTCGCGCGTGTAGGTGACGCCGCCGGACACGTAGCTGACGCGGGCGATCGCCGTATCGAGATTCAAATCACGGCGATAGTTGTCGACCGGCTCGCTGTGCCGGAACGTGAGGAGCAGATCGCCAAGCGGCTGAAACGGCATCTGCCGCAGGGGCCTGGCCATCATCTTCTCGGCGACGAGCGCGTGCGCCTCGCGGAACTTGCGATCGGTAATCAGCTGTCGGACGACAGGCAAGGCCGCGAGTGCCTCGGGATTCGCCGGGTCGTACGGGCCGCCGGCCCACAGCGTGTCTTCGTTGAGCTGCAAGCGCTCGTTCGTCACGCCACCGAAGACCATCGCGGCAAGACGGCCGTTGCCGATGGGCAGCGCCTCCACCCACTGAGCGGCCGGCTGCCGATACCACAGGGACAGCGGCTGATCGGGCGGAGACACCTCAAGAGTCGCGTAGGACGACGCACCGTGCAGGAGCACGGCAGGGAGGATGGCGAGGCAGGTGAGCCGTTGCACTTTACCGTTTACTTTAAGGCAATTAGGAGCGCATCGTGTTAGGATGCGCGGCGGGCCCGTGTGCCATCGTGGCAGTTCAACTGGCGCCCGACGATCAGGATCAGGAGGAGGTCTCTGTGCCCAGCGACGAGAAGGATACCAACGGCATTTCACGGCGTGATTTCACCGCGCGGCTTGGCGCCGCGGCGGCAGGTGTCGCGCTCGGCGGCGAGTTCTTCCGGCCCAGCGCCTACGCGGCGGGCCGCAGCGGCCGCATCCTTGGCGCAAACGACCGCGTCGTCACCGCGAGCATCGGGATCCGTGGCCAGGGCAACTCGCTGAAGCGCGGGTTCGCGCAGCTGAAGAACGTCGAGATCAAGACGCTTTGCGACATCGACGGTAACCTCGCCGAGTCGCGCATCAACGATCAGCAGCTGCTCGCGAAGGCGCCGAACTTCAAGCCGACCTTCGTGCAGGATCTGCGGCGGGTGCTCGACGACAAGGACGTCGACGCGATCGTGATCGCGGTTCCGAACCACTGGCATGCGCTGGCCACGATCTGGGGACTCCAGGCAGGCAAGCATGTGTACGTCGAGAAGCCGGCGTCCCATACCGTGTGGGAAGGGCGCAAGATGGTCGACGCCGCGAAGGCTTACGGCAAGGTCGTGCAAGTGGGCACGATGAACCGCAGCCGTCCCAAGGTCATCGAGGCAATCAAGTTCATGCAGGACGGCGGGATCGGGAAGATCTACATGGCGCGTGGCCTGTGCTTCAAGCCGCGTCCGGCAATTGGCAAGTATCCGGATGGACCGATGGCCGCGGGTGATGAGCCGTTCTCGTTCACCGCGGGCGGGAGAGGCTCCGAGGGGCCGTATACCGCCGAGTACCTGTCGAAGGTCGACTACGACATGTGGCTCGGGCCGGCGCCGAAGCGGCCGTTCAACCGGAACCGCTTCCATTACAACTGGCACTGGCACTGGGATTACGGCAACGGCGACACCGGCAACCAGGGGCCGCACCAGTTCGACATCGCGCGCTGGGGCCTCGGCAAGAACGAGCATCCGGTGAAGGTGAGCTCGTTCGGTGGGTACTTCAACGAGCCGTCATCGCAGGAAACGCCGGACACCCAGACCGCGCTGTACGAATACGCCGACGGCACGATCCTCGAGTTCGCGACGCGCGGCGAGTTCACCAACGACGAAGGCACGCAGCGCATCGGGAACCTGTTCTACGGGTCCAAGGGCTGGGTGTGGGTCGACGGTGACGGCCGGACGTGGCAGTCCTACATGGGTCCGAAGAACGAAAAGGGCCCGGGCTCGGAGACGCCGGTCGAGGGGACGGGCGGCAGCGATCCGAACGTGCTGACCAGCATCGAGTTCCCGCATTACCAGAACTTCGTCGATGCGATCCGCGCGAACGATCCGAAGCTGCTCACCTGCGACATCCTCGAGGGGCACCTGTCCGCGACGTTGCCGCACCTCGCGAACATCTCGTATCTCGTGGGGCACTCGCTGGTGTTCGACGGCAAGTCCGAGACCTTCAAGGACGACAAGAAGGCCGACGCGCTGCTGACGCGCGAGTACCGCAAGGGCTTCGAGATCCCGAAGTCGTTCCCGGCGCCGACCACCACCGCGTCGCGCTAATCACTCGAGCGGGTCTCGCCATCGCGGGGCCCGCTCGTGTCGCCGTCACGACTCCCCGATGATCCGTCGATACACCTGCCGCGCGACCTCGTAAGCGGCGCGGGCTTCCTCGATCTCGGCCGGACCAATCTTCGATGCTTTCTGCGTCCAGCACTGGTTGACTGCTGCCAGGCACCACTCGGCGCTGGCCCGCGAGGCGCGCACGGGCTTTCCATCGACGAGGACGAACACGGGGTTGGTGTG
>JBKOZS010000200.1:0-10367 GCA_046726015.1 Acidobacteriota bacterium | reverse complement strand
TCGCTGGCCTGTGCGGGTGGCGCGACGCTGCTGTTCGGTTTGCTTCCCGCATTGCGCCATACGAGGCGAGACCGTGGTGACTCACTCGCGCAGAGGAGTCGAACGGTGACGATCGGAACACGCCGCCTGCAGTGGATGCTCGTCGCCGTCCAGGTCGCACTGGCAGTCACGTTGCTGTTCGCGGCGGGACTCCTGCTGCGCAGCTTCGACGCGCTTGCCCGCGTGTCGCCCGGCTTTGAGTCGGGTCGCGTTCTCACTTTCCGTATTACAGGCAACTGGGGAGAGACGGTCGATCAGGCCGCGCTCCGGCGCCGGATTGACCTGACACTGGACGCGTTGCGGGCGTTACCGGGCGTAGAAGCGGCGGCAACGTCATTGGCGGCGCCGGGCGTGCCCTTCCAGTATCAAACCGAGGTCCGCATCGTTGAAGGTGATGCGAACCCGGGCGTGAAGATGGTGGTGGCCACGCGGATGGTTTCGGATCGCTATCACGACACGATGCAGATCCCCGTGCTCGCGGGTGAGGGGTGCGGCCGCGAGTCGAGGATCTCGACGGCGGTTGTGAACCGCAGGTTCGCGGCACTGTACCTTCCCGGCATCTCGCCTGTCGGCCGTCACCTCGAACAGGTACCCGCGAATGCCTACATGGGCGCCGCAAGAATCGTCGGCGTTGTTGCGGATGCCAGGGAGGAGGGCCTCAACCAGGAGCCCGTTCCGGTCGTGTACTGGTGCACTAGCGCGCCGGTTCCGACGCCGCTCTTTGTGGTTCGAACGCGGGTTGAGCCGCCACTGGCGATGGCAGAAACCATTCGCCGCAAGGTGCACGAACTGGAGCCTCGGCGCTCTGTGTACGACATGGCGCCGCTCGACGACCGGCTGGCCGAGTCGTTCGCGGAGAATCGGTTGCGCACGGCGCTGCTCACGTCGTTTGCGATCACGGCTGTTTCACTCGCGGCCGTCGGTCTGTATGGGACGCTGAGCTATTTCGTGGCGATGCGGCGCCGCGAGATTGGCGTGCGCATCGCGATGGGTGCGCGTCGACGCGAGATCTTGTCGTCGTTCCTGCACCAGGGACTCCGCGTCTCGCTCGCCGGCTGTATCGCGGGTCTCGCGGTGGCCGCCGCGCTTGGCCGGACTCTCTCTGGAATGATCTACGGCGTGTCCGCCCTCGATCCGCCGACGTTCGTGGGCGTCCTTCTCGTCGTCGTCCTTACCGCCGCATTTTCATCAGTGTGGCCCGCGGTTCGCGCGGCACGCATCGACCCGATGCAAGTGCTGCGCGAGGAGTGAGCGACCGTCGCTCGAGGTAGAATCGCGAGCACCGTGTTCCTCCAGAGCGAGGCGTACGAGCGTTACATGGGACGGTGGAGCCGGAAGCTGGCGCCGCTGTTCGCGACGTTTGCCGGCGTCTCCGAAGGAGAATCGGTTCTCGACATCGGATCCGGGACGGGAGCGCTCGCATCTGCCATCGCGGCGGCGGCGCCGTCGGTTCGCGTCACCGGCATCGATCCCTCTGCCGCTTACGTCAAGCACGCGCAGGAGCAATCCCCCGGCGACCGCATCCGGTTCGTCGTCGGAGACGCGCAACGCCTCGATCTGCCGGACGGCGCATACGATCGAACCCTATCGCTCCTGGTGATGAGTTTCATCTCCGACCGTGAAAAGGCGGTGCGCGAGATGATGCGCGTGACGCGGCCGGGCGGGACGATCGCCGCCGCGGTGTGGGACTACGGCGACGGCATGCAGATGTTGCGCATATTCTGGGACGAGGCGGTCGCTCGAGATCCCGCCGTCACTGGCGAACGCGACCTGCCACTCTGCCGTCGCGGCGAATTGGCGGCGTGGTGGCATGCGCATGGACTCCAGCGCGTAGAAGAGGAGCCCCTGACCATCCCGATGTCATTCACGTCATTCGAAGACTACTGGTTGCCGTTTCTCGGTGGACAGGGCCCTGCCGGCGCGTACGTCGTGTCATTGCCCGAAACGGATCGTGCCGACCTCGAAGGGCGGCTGAGACGGCGATTGATGCAGGAACGCCGCGATGGAGCGATCAGGCTGGAAGCCAGAGCGTGGGCGGTGAAGGGTGTCGTGCCGCTGCAGGCTTGTCAATGACGAATGACGAATGACGAATGACGAATAACGAATAAGGAATTGCCGCATGTCAGGCGACAAGAAGCACTCCTATAACGTGCACATCACGTGGACTGGAAATCGCGGCCAGGGCACCAGCGGCTACACGGTTTACGACAGAGCCCACGACATCGCCGCACCCGGGAAACCGGTGATTCCCGGCTCGTCGGACCCGGCGTTCAGAGGTGATCGATCGCGATACAGCCCCGAGGATCTCCTGGTCGCGTCGCTGTCCGCGTGTCACATGCTCTGGTATCTCCACCTGTGTGCGGACGCGAAAATCATTGTCACTGATTACGTCGACGAAGCGTCGGGCTCCATGGTCGAGACCGCGGACGGCGGTGGCCACTTTACCGAAGTCGTGCTCAGGCCGACGGCCGTGATCGAAGCCGGCGCGGATCCCACCGTTGCCGCGGCGTTGCACGAGCGCGCGCACGCGCTGTGTTTCATTGCGAGCTCGGTGAACTTTGACGTGCGATGTGAGCCGGTCACTCGCATTGCCGATCGACACGCGGCGTCGTGAATTTCCGGAATGCCTGAGTTTCGACGTCACAATGCATCTCGGCCGGGATCCTGAACGCGTGCCCCTGGGTCTCACCATGAGGGGGAGGCGGATTATCTCCGGAGCAGGAGGTTATGGTGAGTGACATAAAGACCATCGGACTCATTGGCGCAGGGAACATCGGAAGCCAGGTCGCGCGGCTCGCCGTCGCACATGGCTACAACGTCGTGATCAGCAACTCGCGCGGGCCGGAAACGCTCGCCGAACTCGTTGTGGAACTCGGCCCGAAAGCACGCGCGGCGACACCGGTCGACGCAGCAAAGGCAGGAGACATCGTCGTCGTGACGGTACCGCTCAAGAACTACCGGGCCGTTCCGGTCGAACCGCTGAAGGGGAAAATCGTGATCGACACGAACAATTACTACCCGCAGCGCGACGGCAACATTCCAGAACTCGATAACGAGTCGACGACAACGTCGGAGCTTCTGCAGGCGCACCTGCCGACGTCGAAGGTCGTGAAGGCGTTCAATCACATCTACGCGGCGCAGCTCACAACCGACGGCCGGCCGGCGGGCACACCGAATCGCCGCGCGCTGGTGATTGCCGGTAACGATCGAGACGCAAAGAACGTGGTGACGCGCCTGCTCGATCAGTTCGGCTTCGACACGGTGGATGCGGGACCGCTCAAGGAGAGCTGGCGGATCCAGCGCGATACGCCAGGATATGGGCCGCGCCGGACCGCCGAAGAACTGCGCAAAGATCTCGTGGCGGCCAAGCGGTACGCGCATCAATAAGCGCCGGCGGCAGCGTTTCCTCGTTACGAAACCGTGGCACACGGCACAGGACCGTATCGAGCGGCCTCTCTGCATGCGTGACTGACGTAGCGTTGCGACTGGCGCGCATCGTGCTCAGGCGCGATGCATGGTCATTCTTCCTCGTCGGGCCGTCGTGCCTTGTGTTGCGGTGCTTGCCTGGATTGGCGCGCCAGCCATGGCGCTGGCGCAGTCCCCCGCACAAGAACGGACGACAACAAAGCACCCCTTTGTCTATGTCATCGACTCGGTAGGCATCGAAACCGCCGGGCGACTGCTTCGCGTCGGACCCACATCGTTCAGCATCGAGACCGCAACTGGTGTGACGTCGTTCGACTGGACAGCCGTGTCCGAGGTTTATCGCAAAGGCGACTCAGTCTGGAGCGGCTTCCGGAGCGGCGCCGTCATCGGCGCTGGATTCGGCCTGGTCGTGGCGCGGAATGTGAGTTGCGGCCCGCTCCTGGGACCGGCCGAGCCCTGTAATGCACAGGAAAGCCTGGCGATCGCGGGCATGATGGGTGGCGTCGGCGCAGGCGTTGGGGTCTTAATCGATGCGCTTATTCATGGTCGTACACCCATCGATCCCCGCAGGGACGAACGCCTCTGGTCTTCGGTATACGTCGTGCCGAATGCCGGCGGCGCGCGTGTCCTGATGTCGAAGCGGTGGTAGCGCCGATCCTCTTCACCGGGCGGACCTGGCGATCGCCGACTCACGGGTCAACGCCGTCCTCTTGTGTCGCAGCATCTTTGGAACGAAGATTCGCTGCCATGCCACAGCGAAAGATCATCGTGAATATCGCCACGAGCGCGGACGGTTACGTAGCTCGACCTGATGGCGATCTCGATTGGTTGACGGAACGGCCGGCTCCAAAGGGCTTCTACGGTCTTCCGGAATTCGAGCGCTCCATCGATGCCAAGATCCTCGGTCGCAAGACCTTCGACCGGAGTGTGCAGCTGGGCGCGCGCTTCCGTGAGAGTGCGGTGCACTATGTGTTTTCCCGGCGGCCGCCGCCTGCGTCCGTGCCCGCCGGCGTCGACTTCGTCACCGAGTCGATCGGTGCGTTCGCCGAACGTATCCGCACGCAAGCTGGCAAGAACGTGTGGATGATGGGCGGAGGCGAGATCATCGGGTCGTTCCTGGACGAAGACGCGATTGACGAGTTCATCATCACGGTCGTGCCAACCTTCATTGGCGAAGGCATTCCCTTGCTGGCACCGAGGCATCGCAACGTGGCGCTCCGCTTGCTCGGCGTCCAACCATTTCCGAACGGCGTCGTTCAGCTGCATTACGAGGTGCAGCGCTCGAAGGCCTGAACGACCGATACCGGTTGGGCTGCCGGTGCCCTCATCACCGGCTGCGAGCAGCCGCCGCCATGGGGCTACCCACTGTTGAAACTGGTCTCGCCATTTGCGGGAAACAAGTTCCTCGCCCATCCCGAAATCGTGAGCTCGGTGTGCCATTTCTGCGGTGCGCGCTTTGCTGAGGGGGAACGACAAAGGGTCGTGTGGTTCAGCTCAGCAGAGAGGTCACACATGAGACGTGCGATGACGGTTCCTGCTCTCCTCTTTTCCTTCTGCACTTTCGGCGCGGACGACGCGCGCGCCGATCCCATCGTCGTTGCAAGCGCCACGATTGCACCGACCGCCGTCTTCGACTGTCGTTCGACGATCAAGTGCAGCGGAGAGGGGACCAGCTCCATCACTTTCGGCTCAGGCGACAATACGGCGACATTGACGTTCATTGGAGCGAACTCCACATTCGATGTCACCAACCGGGCAAGGCGGATAACGCTCGGGGAATTGGTGCTCGATGCGAGCGAGGATTTTACGTTCCCGACGCACCCGGCAAATCCATCGCAGCCGTTCCTGCGTTTCAACCTATCGCTTAATCAAACCGCCCCAGCGGTGGCACGCGGCACAAGGCGCTGGCAGTTCCGCGGGGACACGATCATCATGGGCCAGGGCTACTTCGTCACCCCGATGGGCCCAAACCCGTTCGGTTACGGCTCGATCGTTTACAGGACCAGACCCTTTCCGTTCAGCATTGGTCGTGGCCGCACGGCGATCACCGCCGACGTCGGAGCTGTTCCTGAACCGGCGACCATGGTGTTGCTGGGAACGGGCCTGTTAGGCGTGGTCGGGGCGCGGTATCGCCGCAAGAACGGCCAGGCCTGAACCGCACTCTCCCAGGATTGAGACCTCACGGCTCGCGCGTCGCCGAGAGATGCGCGAGCGCAATGGACGCGAATGGAGCGGCGTTCGCGCCGAATATCGCACCGTGCGCGCCGTAGGGGACGACCCAGAGCGCGGATTGGGGAATTGCGCGAAACAGCTCGATTGCCAGTTCGACCGGGTAAAGCGGATCACGGTCGCCATGAACGACGAGGGTGCGCGCCGTGATGGTTGCGAGGTGTGGCGCCGTAAACGCCATGTCGTCGTAACTCGTGGCGAACGAACGTGTCATGTCATAGAGCTGCAGGAGTTGCTGGTCACCGTGGACGTGCCGCTTCCGCAGCGCGTCACGTTCGTCATCGGAGAGCCGCTCGAAGCTGTCGCGCGTGAACTGTGCCGCCGCAGCGCGCAGAGTGTCTGGAAACCTGGGCGTGGCACTCACCAGCACCATTGCGTCGATGCGCGCAGGTTGCGCTGTTGCCATGTGGAGCAGCGTCTTGGCGCCCATGCTCATGCCGATCGCCTTGACGCGCTCGATGCTCAGATGGTCCAGCAGCGCCAGCATGTCCGCCGCGCACTGACGGAACGTAAAGGTTCTCGCGGGATTCGTCGAGCGGCCGTGACCGCGGAGATCAGGTTCGATGACCCGATAGCCTTCCGGGTCGTGTGGGAAAACGTACTGCCAATCGCTCCCGATGCCCATGCCGCCGTGAAGCAGCAGGAGCGGTTCGCCGGTTCCGCGATCTTCGTAGTACAACCGGAACCCATTCAAATCGATCGCTGGCATGCACGCAGCCTATCGCCGAAGGTGCATCTTGCCGCAAGGGCGTGATACGCTCGAAAGGTAAGCCCAATTCCAGGCGGTCCGCTACCCGGCTCGCCACGGCTCCGAGCAGTGTGTAGAACGTCGGCTGGAGGCCGCTCACGAGAAGGTCGACGAACGTCTGCGGCTCGCTCGTGCTGTTGGCGTCGAGCCGCGCGCCATACCGCTCACCCGGGATCGAGGCGTTGGGCGATGTCGAGATGCTGCCGCTGTTCGCAGGCGGTCAGTGGCAGGCCGCAGATGGTCTTTATGGCACCCGCCACATGACGAACGCCGTGATGAGCGTTCCCAGCACCGCGCCGCCGTAGCAAACCGCGTTCACCACTTCATTGAGGTGCTGGATCTGCAGGCCGTCGTAAAGCGTGTAGCGAAAGCGGTGGGCCCAGTGGAAGAGCGCCAGCGAGCATACGCCGAACAGCACAAGTCGCGTCAGCGGATGGCCGAGAAGTCCAAGCAGGTGATCGTAACGTGGCGCCGTAAGCCAGCCGAGCGGGAACGCGACGCCGAACAGGAACAGGAGGGCAGGAAAAAACAGCGCCGCCATCACGCCGCCGGCGCTGAACAGCAGCCACAGAAACGGCTCGATCGGTCGGCTCGTGTGCATGATCACCACCGAATCAGAATGAGCCCGAGAATCACCAGCGACACCGCCACCAGCGCCGCGTAGTTCGATGCCGCGATCAGGGATCCCGGCACGCGCGTCTTGCCGATGTAAATGACCATCGCCTGCGGCGCCAGATTGAACCATGTGACAGCGTGAAGGACCAGGAACAGGAAGCTGACGACATTCAGTGCGAGCACGAGTGGTTGGCGCGCCCACTCCAGGAACTCCTGGTAAGCGGCATCGCTCTGGCTGACCGCTGAGACGAGCGTCAGGAGGTAGATCACGACCCAGGCGACGGCGAGGCTGCTCAGTTCGCGGAGGATGAACAGGAAATACGACCACCGCCGGAGCCACCAGTAGGTGGACACTCGTGTGCGCTGCCAGCGCGGATGATACGGCGTATACGAAGGGTTCTGGCTCATTGCGCAGCCCTCGGCATGACGAATGCTTTCACCCAATCGAACGCGGACTGCAGCTTGTAGCGCTGAATCGCGCCTGCGGGATCGACGTGCTTCGGACAGACTTTCGTGCACTCGCCGACGAACGTGCAACCCCAGATGCCATCGTGTTCCGACAGCACCTGCATCCGTTCCGCCGCCCCTTCGTCGCGGCTATCGAGGTTGTACCGCTGCGCGAGCGCGATGGCCGCCGGTCCAATGAAATGCGGATCCATGCCGTAGATCGGGCAGGCCGAGTAGCACAGCATGCAGTTGATGCACATGCTGAACTGCTTGTACTCGTCGAGTTCCTCCGGCGTCTGACGGTATTCGCCTTCCGACAACGGACGTTCGACCTCGCGCACGATCCACGGCTTGACGCGCGCAAGCTTCCCCATGAAATCGCCAATTTCGACGACGAGATCGCGGATCACGGGAAAGTTCCGCAGCGGTTCGACCGTGACCGGCCCGGGTGCGTAATCGGCGAGAAACGTGGCACACGCCAGCTTGGGCTCGCCGTTCACCAGCATGCCGCAGCTGCCGCAGATACCCATCCGGCACGACCAGCGGTACGACAGCGTTCCGTCCAGCCGGTCCTTGATGTGATTCAGGCCATCGAGCACGACCCACTCTTTCGGGCACGGAAGCTCGAATTCCTCGAACGCCGCGTCAGACGCCTTCTCTGGACGGTACCGCGCGACTCGCAACGTAATGTGCTCGGTCATCGGAAGGTGCCTCGCCATACACCCGCTCGCCCGGCGGCCAGCGTGTGATCGTCACCGGTAGATAGTCGATGCGACATGACCCGTCTGATTGCCGCGTGGCGAGCGAATGCGCCAGGTATCGCAGGTCGTCGCGTGCAGCAAAATCGGTCCGCTGGTGTGCGCCGCGCGACTCCTCGCGCCGCAGTGCGGACGTGGCGATCGCTTCCGCGACGTCGAGCATGAACGACAGCTCCAGCGCGGCAATGCGCTCGGTGTTGAACGTGCGGCTGTCGTCCTCGATCCGCAGGTCGCGGGCGCGCGCCTGCAACCCGCGCAACGTCGCCACGCTTCGCTGCAATGCGGCGCCGGTCCGGTAGATGCCGGCGCCTTCCTCCATCGTGGCCTGCATGTCCTGGCGCACATCCGCAATCCGCTCGCGGCCGCCCTGCTGCAGGAGTTCGGTTTCCAGCCGGCGGTGCTCGTCTTTGATCTGTGCGGTGATGCCCGCGCCCGGCTCCCTGGCGCGAGCAACATAGTCCGCGGCGGCATGTCCGGCGCGGGCGCCGAACACCAGCAACTCCGGAAGCGAGTTGGATCCGAGGCGATTGGCGCCGTTGATGCTGACGCACGCGACTTCACCCGCGGCGTAGAGACCCTGCAGCGGCGTCGCCCCGTTGATGTCGGTGTGAACGCCGCCCATCATGTAGTGCACGACCGGCCGCACGGGAATCAGGTCCGTAACCGGATCGATGTTCTGGTACTTCATGCACAGCTCGCGCACGAAGGGCAGCTTGCGGTTGATCAATTGTTCGCCCAGGTGCCGGAGATCGAGATGGACGACCGGACCGTACGGGGTATCAATCGTACGCCCCTTCTCGAGCTCCTTCATGAACGCCTGTGACAATCGATCGCGCGGGCCCAGCTCCATCGATCGCAGCACCGGCTTCGGCTGCGGCTTGCCCAGCGCGTAGTCCTGCAGATAGCGATAGCCGTCCTTGTTAATCAGGTAACCACCTTCGGCGCGCGCCGCTTCGGTGATCAGAATCCCGGTGAAGGGGAGTCCCGTCGGATGGTATTGGACGAACTCCATGTCCTTCAGCGGTGCGCCTGCGCGATACGCCAGCGCCATCCCGTCGCCCGTCTTGATCGCGGCGTTCGTGGTGAACGGGAAGACCTTCCCGCATCCTCCCGTGCACAGGATCACGGCGCGCGCCGTAATCGCTTCGATGCGTCCGGTCGCCAATTCGAGCGCGATCACTCCCTGGACAACGCCATCGTCCACGAGAAGCTTTGTGACGAACCATTCGTCGTAGCGAACGACGCTCGTGTATTTGAGGGAGGTCTGGAAGAGCGTGTGGAGCATGTGGAAGCCGGTCTTGTCGGCGGCAAACCACGTGCGCATCTTCTTCATGCCGCCGAACGGTCTCACCGCGATGCGGCCGTCAGGCTCGCGGCTCCACGGACAGCCCCAGTGTTCGAGGCGGAGCAGCTCCTCCGGTGCTTCGTTCACGAACGCCTCGATGGCGTCCTGGTCGCCCAGCCAGTCGCCACCGGAAATCGTGTCGTAGCAATGTTCGTTGAAGCTGTCGTCGCGGGCGATAACCCCGGCGGCGCCTCCCTCCGCCGACACGGTGTGACTTCGCATCGGGTAGACCTTGGAGACGACCGCGACGCGAATGCGCGGCGAGATTTCCGCGAGAGCAATGGCGGCGCGCAACCCGGCACCTCCACCACCGACCAGGACGACATCGAATGCCGGGGTCACAACCGCACCTCCTTGTTCCGAGGGGCTTCGCCCCTCGGACTCCCCTACACGCTCACTCGCGGGGACCCCGTACCCCGCTCCGTTCGCGTGGCTCACTCGCTGCGCTCGTTCGCCGCGCCGCCGTCCGCGTGGCTCACCGTTGCGCTCGTTCGCCGCGTTGATGTGACGGCCTGCCCTCCGGACTCCCTACGCGCTCACTCGCGGGGACCCCGTACCCCATTCCGTTCGCGTGGCTCACTCGCTGCGCTCGTTCGCCGCGCCGTCCGCGTGGCTCACCGCTGCGCTCGTTCGCCGCGTTGACGTGACGGGCCTGCCCTCCGGACTCCCTACGCGCTCACTCGCGGGGACGCCGTACCCCATTCCGTTCGCGTGGCTCACTCGCTGCGCTCGTTCGCCGCGTTGATGTGACGGCCTGCCC
>JBKOZS010000199.1:0-23579 GCA_046726015.1 Acidobacteriota bacterium | reverse complement strand
ACCATAGCGCGCACCACGTCGCCGACGTAGGTAAAGCTGCGCGACTGCGTTCCGTCGCCAAACACGGTGATCGGCTGTCCGGCCAGCGCCTGCCGCACGAAGTTCGGGATCACCATGCCGTATTGCCCGGTTTGCCGTGGTCCAACGGTATTGAACAACCGCACGACAATCACCGGCAGCTTGCGTTCCTTCCAATATGCCAGCGCCAGGAATTCGTCGATCAGCTTGCTGCACGCGTACGCCCACCGGTGTTTCGCGGTCGGACCGAGCACCAGGTCCGCGTCCTCCCGGAACGGCACGTTCGCGCTCTTCCCGTAGACCTCCGACGTCGACGCGATCAGCACGAGCTTCTTCTTCTTGTTCGCGTGTTTGAGGACGACTTCGGTCCCGTGCACGTTCGTTTCAATCGTGTGGACGGGCGCTTCGACGATTAACTTCACGCCGACCGCAGCCGCCAGATGCACGACGACGTCGGTTCGATCGATCAACTCGGCGAGCAGCGGTTCGTTCGTGACGCTGTCGATCGAGTAGTGGAACTTCGGATTCGGCTTCAGATGCGTGATGTTGTCGATCGAGCCCGTGGACAGGTTGTCGAGCACGAACACTTCGTCGCCACGCTCGAGCAGGGCTTCCGACAGGTGGGACCCCACGAATCCGGCACCGCCGGTGATCAATACACGCATCGCTTATCGGTCCTTCAACGCCAGCACCGCCGCCGCCGCGCGCGCGGCCGCGCCTCTCCCGTCTTCGACCCCACTCGGGGCCGCCGGGCGGAATTCGGCCACGAACCTCTCCGTGGCATGCGCAAGCTGGAGGCGGAATTCCTGATCATACAGGAGTCGCTCGAGAGATGCCCGTATTTCCTCGCGAGAGCGCGCCCCCGCCATGGTCCCCGCTTCGACGAACGGTGTCAGGTTATTCGGAAGGCCAATGACCAGGGACGGGACGCCGAGCGCGAGCGCGTCGATCGCAACGGTCGAGTTCACGGTCACCAGGGCACGGGATGCCGCGAGCAGCTCGGGAAGCGGCGCCGACGTGGAGAGCACGGTGACATTCGAGGCGCGCGCCGCGTCCGCCCGATACGCGTCCACTGTTTCAGCCGGGTGGGGCTTGATCGCGAGCTGGACGTTGGGCATGGCGCTTACGGCGGCGATCAGATCCGGAAGCACGCGCGCGGCTTCACGCTGCTTCGTCGCGAGCAGTACGAGTGATCGATCGCAACTCGCGCCGGCCTGCGCGCGGATTTCTTTGATTCGCGTGGGCGTTACGCGCCGGGCTGATGACATCAGCTCGTCGAGGCGCGCGCTGCCCGTGACCGCGACGGCTTCCGCCGGGAATCGTCCGGCCGTCCGCAGATGGCGCGCCGCGTACTCGTCGAACAGCAACGTGCGGGTAGGACGAGGAAACCCGGCGTCGCTTTCGTTCAACGGATCCGGCAGCATCTCGTCCGGCTCATGTCGGTAGTTCAGCCAGTGACGGTAGATGAAGCCATGCTGCAGTCCCGCGAGCGGCACCCCGCGGCGGCGGCACTCGAGCGCCAGCGCCCGTCCCCATCCTCCGGCTTCTGCATAGGTGACGGCGAGATCGGGCGCGAGCGCGTCCAGCGCGGCAGCCGCTTCGTCCATCGCACGGACCGACCACGGGAACTGGAGCAAGGCGATGCCGGCAAGCTGCTGTCGAATGATCGGCCAGCAGTCGCACCCGCGAAT
This sequence comes from Acidobacteriota bacterium, assembly GCA_046726015.1. GTDB lineage: Bacteria > Acidobacteriota > Vicinamibacteria > Vicinamibacterales > 2-12-FULL-66-21 > QHWT01. The sequence goes on along the minus strand of JBKOZS010000199.1, from coordinate 21,870 downwards.
CACGGCATGCGCGCGGATGTCGGCGCTCGTCCACAGCGCACGCCGGATGTGATGACGCGTGCGCCAGATCGCTCGAGAGGAGGCGAGCTTCCGCGCCGGTGCATACCGCTCGATGGCGACGACGCCGTGTGCATGGTCGGGACGGATCGCATGCCACCAGCGGCGCGCGCGGAAATTGCTGCGCGGTCCGACCCCGACGTAGTGCACGCCGCCGCGCGGCGCGCGCGCTTCAATCTCGTGGAGCACCGGTCCGATATACGCTTCGGCACTGCCGTCCTCAGCGTCCGTACGCCAGAACGCGCGGTGAACGAATGCAGCGACGCCGCCATGCGTGCGCGGTGGCGCCTGCCTGCGGAGCCGAGAAAGGAATGCGCCGGCCGCAAGCGATGCGGCACGAAGATCCATCCGCGCGAGCGCCAGGCGGCCTGGTGGGGCTGTCGCGCCCGTCATTCGGATTTGCCTTGCATTGGCTGGCGTAGCGAGCACCGACCCGTATCGCCCGCTGACCACCGCGATCGAAAGAGGACGCTCCCGTTCAACGAGCGCGTCGAACGCCGCAATGGTCCGCATGAGCCCAAGCACGACCTGCTCCTTGTGCAGGTACAGCTCGGCGAACCACCACAACGAGTCGCCGCGGCAGGTGAATCGGCTGCGCAGCGGAACACCGTCGACGTGCAGGTGGCGAAGCGATTTGATCCACGTGTAGCTGTCTTCGTGCGCCTGTTCCTCGAGATCCGGATCGAGGTACGCGAACAGGTCGATGTCGCGAGGACCGCTGCCACTGTCGATGCGAAGCCGCGTCATGAGTGCCGATTACCGGTGACCGGGTCCGTCGACGGCAGTGATCGGCTGCCGCACGCTGAGCACTTCATCGACAGCATGCATGACGCGAGCGACATCGATCCCGCCCAGGCAGTCTGGCGTGTGGCCGGTACAGCGCGCGGGTGGCAGCCTGATGCGATTGCATGGACTGCACGGGAGATCGATGCGGACGATGCGGTCGTGCGGGCCACGCGGAGCGTAGCGTGCGGGATCCGACGGTCCGAATACGGCAACGACCGGCGTTCCAACCGCGTGGGCCAGGTGCATCGGGCCCGTATCTCCCGTCACGAAGAGATCCAGCCCGGCGAGGATTGCCGCGAGCGTGACGAGGTCGGCGCGGCCACACACGTCGAGTACGCGTTCGGCCGGCAATCCAGCCTTGACGACATCGACCTGCGCGCGATCGCCGGGTGCGCCGGTCAGGACCACGACCGCATTGCGGTCCGCGATCAATCGAGCGGCCACCTCGGCGAAGCGGTTCTCGGGCCACTGTTTGATCGGTCTGCCCCCGCTGGCATGGATGCCGATGCGCAGTCCTGGCCGAGTCGACTGAAACAGGCGCGCTGCCTCGTCGCGTGCCGTGTCAGGGAGGGCGAGCGTCACGCCCGTGCTTTCGGTGGCCGTTCCCGCCAGCGCGGTCCGAATGAGGGTGACGGCGTTATCCACCGTATGTGCGCGCGGATCGTAATCGAGCGCCACGTCGAGCAGGACGCCTCCGCCACCGCTCGCAAATCCGACGGTCCGCTTCGCCCCTGATGCCGCAAGCAGCATGTTCGTTCGAATGTCAGGCTCGAAGTTGATCGCGAGGTCGTAATCGCGCGTGCGCCACTCGCGAGCGGCGGCCAGGAGCGCGAGCGGACCGCGTCCGTTCGATCCCGCTGAGTCTTTCGACGGGCGGGTGAGCCATGCGGCGTCGATCGTTTGGATCTGGTCAACGCCGCCGATTGTCCTGGCGATGTCGCGGTTCCAGCTTCCGACGACGAGATCGATCCGTGCGTCGGGGGCAAGCGCGCGCAGTTGCGCAAGCGCCGGGATCGTCATGAGCAGATCGCCAATGCGCTCGAGCCGGAGGCACAGGATTCGCCGCGGCATCCCGGTCGCCTTACCGCGCATCGCGCGTCGTGCGACGCCCACGGGCCAGAGCGCCGCGTCGGCGGCGGCGACCAGTGCCCGCTCCCGGCGGTCGTAGATGTTGAGCCGAGGCATTCGTGTCGAAGGCCTGGCCGCTATCTTACCGCCACGCGATCGACCATGACGCCGAGATCGCGGTCGTCCGGCGTGCCCAGCGTGCGCAGCGGATTCCAGGTGCTGCTGCGCAGCGTGACGCGAACCGGTTCGCTCTGCGCGGCGACGCTCGCCGCGACGTCGGCAGGGATCGAAAAATCGTACTCGGCAAAGCCATCGGTCACGCGCTTGGTGCCAAGCGCGCGTTCACCGATGAGCAGCGTGACGTCCGCCGGGTGCGTCGCGGCAGGGCGGCCGCCGTTGCTCATCCACATGGCAATCGTGCGATCGTGCGGGTTCATCCCGGTGATGACGAGGAAGGACTGGTCCTGCGACCACCGGAACGTTCGACCTTCCGTCTCCTCCTTCGCATTGAACCGGATCACGTTCAGGTCGTCGTTCCCGCCAATGTCGACGTCGAACGGGCGTTGGCCGCTTGACGGGGTAAACGTGTAAAGGCTGTAGTCGAATTTCCTGCTGTGCACGGCTCTCGGGTAGGTGTCGCTCGTCACGTCGTACTCGGGCACCTGGAACCGCTCGCTGGCAGCCGGCTCGACGCCCCATTTCGACGACAACAGGTCGGTTCCACCGCCTCCCATGAACAGCACGCGCCGGTATCGCATTCGCGCCCACTCGAGAAAGCCATCGAAGGTGGGTTTGTCCGGTGCCGCAGAGGCGAGCACGAGCAGGTTCTTGGCGTAGATGTACGCGAGCGGGAGCGCGAGCAGATGCACGTCGGAGGCGTCGCGAGACTCGACGACCACCAGGTCGTTGCTGCCGATGTGGGCGGCGAGCTGTTCCAGTTTCGTAATGACGCCCGCGTACTCGACGTGCTCGACGACCGGCTTCGCAACGCGCGCGTAGTTCACCGCCAGCAGCGCAAGAAACACGATCCCAATCGGCGCGCGGATCGCGCGCGTGCCGAGCAACCGGCCGCGCACGCCAGTGAGTGCCGCCGCCGCGGCGAGCAGCAGCGTGCCTGGCAGAATCACCGGCAGGAAGCGGCGCGCCATCCAGAAGTGAACCGGGACGATCCGGAGTTTATAGAAGAAGAACACCGAGAACGCGGCGATCGTCAACAGCAGTCCGGGATCGCGCCAGAACAGGCCGCGAAAGACGAGCACGACCCCGACGAGTGCCGCGATCACCGCCGGCAGCGTCACGTAATATGACGCGAACGCCCTCAATGAGTACGCGTCGTACGCGGCAAGCTTACCTCCCGGCACGCGAAGGTACAGCGCATATATGGCGAGCACGACGACGAGCACCGAGAGTACCGAGGGCGTCCACTTCACGACGCGCTCTGAAACGGCGGGAATGCGCGACGCTGCTACCAGCAGCGCGCCTGCGGTCACCACGCTGACCGCGATGACGGCGTACTGCCACCACGCGAGATATGCAATGAAGACCCGCGGCCGCTCGAAGTACGCCTGCATCGGCCCGAGCAGGTACCACGCGCACAGGGCAGCGGCAATGAGGAGCGGCGGCCAGAAGGTCCAGCGCGGTCGCTTTCCGGCGATGAAGCCGAATGCCAGGCCCGCCAGCACCGCCGCAACCGCGACGATCATGTCGATGCGCAGGAACAGGAGCAATCCGAGCAGGGCGCCAGCCACCGGTGCGAAGAACGGGTCGTCGTCGACCTGTGCGCGGGCGTTCGCGAGTAGCGCGGCAAAGAGCAGCGCCTGCATGACGACCTCGGCGTTTGGATAGCGTGCGAACCAGACCTGCACCACGTTCAATGCAAGCAGCAGTGCCCCGGCAGCGGCGGCCGGCTTTCCAAGCAGGCGCGCGCCGGCGAAATAGACCGCGAGCAGACCGAGGATGGCCCACACGCCAGAGACACGCCGCGCTCCGGTCAGGCCATCGATCCCGTAGCCGATCGCGATCGACGCGGGATACAGGTGGGGGAACTGGCCGACCACGAGGCCGGTTTCCGGCGCCCGCACGAAGAACCCCATAAACCTGATGCTGTAGTAGGTCGGGTTGTCGTGCGACGGGATGAACAGATCGCGCGCGAACGGGGGAATCGACGCGACGGTCTCGTCATGCACGGCGAGCGATCCGCGCTGCGCGATCTGGATGCCTTCGTTGATATAGACGCCGGGATCCTTGCCGCCGATCACGTACTCCGCAGGTGGAAAGAATCGCCACCAGCCAAGCAGGACGAGCACGATGGGAATCAGGACCGTAGGATCTGGACCGCGCGTGGCGGCGCCGAGCCGCAGGCGAAAGCGCGCGGCAAGGGCAATCGCGGCCGCGACAGCAGCGTCGGCGATCACGAGCCGCTCGAAGCTGTAGCGGTGCGCCGCAGCCAGCGCGAGCACGATGCTGAGCGAGATCGCCGCGCTCAGCACGGTGGCCCAGAACACCCGCTCGTCGGCGCCCAGTGCCGCGCGGCGATCGCGATTCAGCCACGGCGCCCTGAACAGCGCCGCGCCCGGCAGCCACGCGACCACGAGCAGCTCGAGGATCTTCATCAGAACTGGAAGTAGATGAACTCCGAGCCGCCGAAGTTCCCGAACAGAAAGATCAGATACACGGTTGCGACATACACCGTGTAGCGCACCGCAACCGGCATGCGCGGCACGATCAGCACGTCGTCGGCGCGCGCCTCCAGCGCATGAATGATCAGCAGGGGGACCGTGTAGAACAGCAGCGGAATCAGCAATCCCGTGAGGTCGATGGAGTGTGGCGCGAATTGGGTGAACACGCTGGCCGTCAATCGTCCGAGCTGCTCGAGCGACGGCGCGCGGAAGATCAACCACCCGAAGCAGGTCAGGTGAAACATGACCAGCCAGGCCGCGAAGCGGCCTGTCACGCCGTAGCCGCCTCTCCGTTGTCGTAAGGCAGCGAACTCGGAGGCGAACGGACGGTAGGCGATCAACAGGAGGCCCTGATACAAACCCCACAGGATGAACGTCCACGCCGCGCCATGCCACAGCCCGCCCAGCAGCATCGTGACCATCAGGTTGCGGTGCGTTTTCCAGTTGGGCCCACGATTGCCGCCGAGCGGGATGTACAGGTAGTCACGCAGCCATGTTGAGAGGCTGATGTGCCAATGACGCCAGAAGTCCTGCGGCGTGAGTACCAGGTACGGAAACCTGAAGTTCTCGATCAACTCGATACCCATCAGCTTCGACGTGCCGCGAGCGATGTTGGAATAGCCGGCGAAGTCTCCGTAGATCTGGAACGCGAACGCGTACGTGCCAAGGAGCAGGTTGATTCCGTTCTCGTGCGCGCCCGGTGCGAAGACGCGAGAGGCAAGCGGCGCGAGATTGTCCGCAACGAAGATCTTCTGGAAGAACCCCCACGCGATCAGCCACAACCCTGCGCGTACTTCCGGCGACGTGATGATCCGCCGATGGGCGATCTGCGGCAACAGTTTCGTCGCCCGCAGGATGGGACCGGCGACGAGGTGCGGAAAATATGCGACGAAGACGGCGAAGTCGAGCAGGTTGCGCGTCGGCGTGATATCACGCCGGTAGACGTCAATCACGTAGCTCATCGTGACAAACGTGTAAAACGAAATCCCGATCGGCAGCAGCACGCGCAACGTCACGAAATCGAGCTGCCAGCCCAGCGCACCGAAGATGACGTGCAGGTTGTCGGCGAAGAAATTGAGGTACTTGAAAAAGCCGAGCAGCGTCAGATTGAAGCCGATGCTCAGCCACATCACCTGCCGCCGCCGGCGCTGATCCTGCAGCGCGCCAAGGATCAGGCCGCACGTGTAGTCGACCAGCGTCGATGCGACCAGCAGGCCGAGAAAGCGATAGTCCCACGCCGCGTAGAAGTAGTAACTGGCCGCAAGGAGCAGCCAGTTCTGTCCCTTGTGCGGGAGCAGGCGGTACAACGCATAGACAACAACGAAGAACCAGACGAAGTGGAGGGAGTTAAAGACCATCCGCGAGGCCTTTCTCCCGGATGAACCGCTCCATCGCCTCCGCCACGATCTCGTGCCCGCGCGGCGTGAAGTGCACCGTCTCCTGGAAGAACACGTCTTTGCCAGGCAGCGCCGCGCGCAATGCGGGCAGCACGTCGAGCCGTGGCAGCGGCACGTCAGCGAGCGCCGCATCGAACCGGTCGGTGGCCGCGTCCCGCACGAGCTCGCCACCGGCCTGCGCCACCGCTGTTTTCAGGCGGCCGTAGTCCGGATCGTCCACTTGGAACCGGGCGGGCACGAGCATCACCATCGTCCGCGCGCCGACGCTCGATGCTTCATCTGCGATCGCCGACACGCAGTCTCGCGAAATGCGCATGCCTTCCGCAATCCGCGGCGCCGGATGCGCGGCGTAGCTTTGAAGCGGTGGCTCCGGCGGCGCCTTGAACGTTGGCAGGCGATCGGTCACCGAGACGACGCGCAGGCGCAGCACCTGCAGCACCATGCTTCGGCGCACGAGGCGTCGGAGGCGCGTACGTAGCGATTCCGACACGACCTCCGCGGTCGCGCGCGCGTCGCCGCGCAAGCGGGGTGCGGACGCGACGGCCTCTTCGGCGTCATTGCCAACAAAGATTGTCTCGACGACGAGATCGGGCTGAAAGTGGCGCACGACCTCACGGAAGAAGAGCAGCTCCTCCACCGGACCGTATCCCTGCACGCCAGCGTTAATCACGCGATAGGTATAAGGACCATCGCCGCGATTCAACCGTTCTTCGAGCAGACTGCAGAACGTCTGCTGACGATCGACCTGGACGGAGAGCACGAGCGAATCTCCCAGGACGACGACGCGGCGCTCGTTCGGCGCCTTGGGCCCGATGTCACGGTCGTCGCGCACGCCCTGCGCGTTGATCGCGATGTGCGCGTCGAACTCCGAGGTGACGAAGCGGGTGCGCGCGTTCGGACGCAGGCGATAGCCGATCTGCGGGTCGGGCATGAAGAGCGCCTGGAACGACGGCGCCGCCTCGGAATGTCCCCAGACCCGGAGCGCACCTTCGAAGCCGGCGAACTGTGCAGCGGCAATCCCAATCAATAGCAGCGCGCGCCGCGCAGACCACGCCATCAAACCGCCGCGTGGAACGCGTGCAGGGCGGCCGCAACGTCCTCGACCGTTTGCGGTGTCATCCCCGGGTGGAGCGGCAGCGAGAACACTTCTGCGCACACGCGATCGGCGACGGGATATGGCGCCGGACGCTCGACAGCGAACGCAGGCTGCCTCGGAATCGGGATCGGGTAGTGAATGAGCGTTTCGACGCCGCGCGCCGTGAGATGCTCGCGCAGCGCAGCGCGGTTCTCGCTCAGCACGGGAAACAGGTGGTAGACGTGGCCAGGGTCCCGCTCGGCCGGGACTGTCACCGGTGCATTCGCCAGCGCGGCGCGATACTGCGACGCGAGACCACGACGTTCGGCCGTCCATGACGGAAGCCAGGCGAGCCGCGCACTGAGAATCGCCGCCTGAATCTCGTCGAGACGAGAGTTCACGCCAAACTCTCCGTGCTGGTAACGATCCGTCTGGCCGCCGTTGCGCAGGCGCCGCGTCCGATCCGCCAGGCGTCGATCGTTCGTCGTGAGTGCGCCGCCGTCACCGAGCGCGCCCAGGTTTTTGGTCGGGTAGAAGCTGTACGCGGCGATCGCGCCAAACGAGCCGACCGGTTGGCCGGCGCACCTGCTGAGGTGCGCCTGGCAACAGTCCTCGACAACCGCAAGGTTGCCCGCGCGCGCCACCTTCATCAGGGCCGGCATGTCGGCCGCCTGGCCGTAGAGATGCACCGGAACGATCGCGCGCGTCCGTGACGTAACGGCCGCGGCGGCCGCCGCGGGATCGATCGTCAGCCGCACCGGATCGATGTCGGCGAACACCGGCCGCGCACCAACCATCATGATCGCGAGCGCGGTGTAGGCGGCTGAGAGCGGCGAGGTGATCACTTCGTCGCCGGGGCCGATGTCGAGCGCGCGCAGCGCCACCGCCAGCGCATCGGTGCCGTTGCCCACACCGACCGCATGCCCGGCTTCAGAGGCGGCCGCGAACTCCTGCTCGAAGCGTTCCAGTTCGGGCCCCAGGACGAACCAGCCCCGCGCGATCACCCGATCGATTGCCGCACGCACGTCCGCTGCATCCGGGCCCGGCTTCAGATCCAGGAACGGAATCACGCCGTCGCCTCCACGTAGTGCGGCATGTTCGCTCGATAGAACGCCACCGTCCGCGCCAGCCCCTCGCGCAAGGAGACGGTCGGCCGCCAGCCGGTCGTGGCGCTGAACTTCGACGAGTCGGAGTAGAAGCTGCCGATGTCGATGCGCTTTTTTTCGGGAGGCCACGGCACGTAGCGCGCTGAACCGGAGCGCGCCACGTCGATCAGCATCGTGACGAGCTCACGGTGGCTGATCGGCTCGAGCCCGCCGACATTGAACACTTCACCGGCGCAACCGTCGATTGCGCCAGCCCGCAGGAACGCATCAGCAGCGTCGTCGACGAACACGAAATCGCGCATCTGCGAACCGTCGCCAAACACCTGGATCTCCGCATTCTCGATCGCCAGCCGGATGAACCAGCCGATGAATCCCTGTCGGTTGTGTTTGATCAGCTGGCGAGGGCCGTAAACGTTCGTGAGCCGGAGCGAGCACGCCCGCACGCCGAACACGTTGTTGTAAAGAAGATGGTAGTACTCGCCGGCCGCCTTGTTCACGCCATTGACGTCGAGCGGCCGTACCAGGTGATGCTCGTCGACCGGCAGTCGATCCGGCTTGCCGTACACCTGGCGCGTCCCCGCGAACACGACACGGATGTCGGGATTGTGCCGGCGACATGCCTCCAGCATGGACAGCTGCGCGCGGCAGTTGATGTCCAGGTCCGTGTACGGATCGCTCATGCTGTCGATGTGGCTGACCTGCCCGGCGAGGTTGAACATCACTTCGCAATCCCGGACGAGGACGGCCATGGACGTATCGTTGCGCACGTCCGAGATGTTGATGTGCACACGATCCTTGATGTCGGCGATGTTGAACAGGTTGCCGCCGTAGTCGGGCAGCATCCCGTCGACGAGCAGGACGTCGGCACCGAGATCGACGAGTTGATGCGCGAGGCTGCTGCCGATGAACCCCAGCCCCCCCGTCACCATCACTCGTCGTCCGCGGTAGTACTCGAGATAGTTGACGCTCGACTGCGTCACGAACGGTCCTTCGTCCCCGGCGCGACAGGCGCAGCAGGGAGCGGTGTCGTCTCCCTCGACTCGTGCTCGCGGCGGACAACGAGCGAGACCCAGAGCTTCATCACGTCGACGGCGGTGCGATACAGACGCCGGAAATTGAAGAACTGGGATTTGCCGTACGCGCGGTGGTAGTGATGGACAGGCACTTCCGCGATGCGGAAGCCGGCGTCCTGGATTTTCTTCATCATCTCCAGGCAAATCACGCCGCTGTTCTTTTCGAGCCGGACCTTCTGGAAAATCGCGCGGCGCATCAGGCGGAAGTCGCAATCGACATCCCGCACCTTCAGGCCGAACAGCTGCTTGACGGTGTGATGGTAAATGCGGCCGATGAGAATGCGGTGCAGAGGATCGGATCGGCTGATCTTGTAGCCGTTCACGAGATCGACGCGATCGTCGAGGCGGCGCCACAAGGCTTCCATCTCGGCCGGATCGTATTGCGCATCGCCGTCGGTGTAGAAGACCAGCTCGCGCGACGCGGTTTCGAATCCGGTGCGAAGCGCGCCGCCGTAGCCGCGGTTACGCTCGTGATTGACGATCTTGACCCGCGGATACACGCGCGCGAGCTCGTCGAGGATCTCGGCCGTGCGGTCGGCGCTGCCGTCATTGACGACGATCACTTCGTAATCGTCGGTCAGGCGCTCGGCGGTGCGAAGCGCCGTAATGACGAGGCTGGCAATCGTCCCGCTGTCGTTGTACGCGGGAAAGAAAACACTCAACCCGGGCGCCGGCCTCCGCTCTGTCTCAGCCATCGATTGAACCGTAAATCTTAGCTAGCACGTGATTTGAAGGCAAGCGCGCGTTCATACGAGGCTTCGAAACGGGCCGCAGCTGCCGCCCACCCGAATCTGGCGTCGACCAGCTCGCGCGCCGCATGGCCAAGCGCCGCTGCACGCGCACGATCGCGCAGCAGCGCGCCAGCGGCTGATGCCAGCGCACCGGCATCGCGTTCCGGTACGAGCAGACCGGTCGTACCGTCCGTGATCACCGCGCCGATACCGCCGGCTGGTGTCGCGACCACCGGTGTTCCCGTCGCCAGGGCTTCGAGGACCGTGTTCGGCAATCCGTCGACGTTGCCGCTGTCGTCACGGACTGACGGAATCACGGCCACGTCGGCCGCGGCGAACCATGAGCCGACCGCGTCCTGGGTCACGTTGCCCAGGAGCCGCACGCGATCGGCGACACCCGTGTCGCGCGCTCTCGTTCTGAGTTCCTCGGCGAGATCGCCGGTTCCGGCGATTGCCAGCGTCGTGTTCGCCGGAAGCTGCGACAGCGCATCGATCAAATACTCGAATCCTTTTTTCCTGACGAGACGACCCGCCGTAAACAGCAGCGGAGCATCATGCGCAAGACCGAGCTCTGAGCGATGACTGGCGCGTGCCGCGAGATCGGGCTTGAATCGCGCGGTGTCCACGCCATACGGCACCACCTCGAGTCGATCGTTCGGAGCGCCGAGCGAAACGGCGCGACGTGCGAGATCCGCACTGCAAGCCGTGACGAATCCCGCGCGCGTGAACACCGCACGCGCGGCGGTGCGCGCCGGAGCCACTCGTTCGGAGACGAACACGTCGGATCCGTGCAGGCTGACGACGAGCGGCAATCGCGGCGCGGCGGCTGCGCCGATGACGCCACCGGGCACGACCCAGTGCGCGTGCATGACGGTCGCGCGTCGTTTCTGTGCCACGCGCATGGCCTTGAACCAGCCTGCGGTGAGCGCCAGCGGCGCGGCCATCCACGCGGCACCCCGCAGTTGCACGTCGGCGCGCATGCCCGCGGCATACCCGAACACGTTCAGCGCGGGCACCGGCGCGTACTTGAAGAAATGGAAGAAGACGCCGCGCTCCTCGCGTCCGCGCTGCACCAGCGGATGCCACGGCGCGACGATATGCACTTCGTGGCCGCGCGCGGCGACACCGGCCGCGATTGGTTCCATGAAAGTGCCGACGCTATCCCCGGGAAACCGGGGATACGACGTCGTCACCATCACGACGACGTGGCGCATCTCAGGAGCCGGAGTGGCGGAAGACGAGGCGCCAGGGCATGACGAGCGATTCGAGTAGTACGCCGGAGGACAGCTTCGATTGCCCCTGCCGGCGCTCGACGAAGATGATGGGCACTTCGCCGATTCGAAGTCCGAGCTTCTGCGCGTTGTAGAGCATCTCGACGAGGAACGCGTATCCGTCGGAGACCATTCCGGCGATTGGCATCCGTGCGAGCGCCTCGCGCCGCCAGCAGCGGAAGCCGCTCGTGCAATCGCTGGTCGAGAGGTTCGTGATCAAACGGATGTAGCGATTGCCGAACGCGCTGAGAAAGATGCGGTGCAGCGGCCAGTTCACGACGCTGACGCCGTTCAGGTATCTGGAGCCGATCACGAGGTCCTGTGTCGCAGCGGCTCTAACGAGATCCGGCAGGTAATCGGGGTTGTGCGAGAGGTCGGCGTCCATCTGGCAGACGTAGTCCGCCGTTCCCTCTTTGAGGGCGTGCAGCAGACCGTCGACATACGAGCGCCCGAGACCGCGCGGGCCGGTGCGGTGCATCACTTCGACACGCCCGGGATGCTCGCGGGCGAGTTGATCGGCGATGGCCCCGGTGCCGTCGGGCGATCCGTCGTCGACGACGAGCATGCGGAAGCCCTCGTGTTTGAGCACGCCGGCCGCGAGCAGCGGCAGGTTCTCCCGCTCGTTATACGTTGGCGTGACGACCAGTACGTTCATCTGAGCGCGCCGCGGCCAGCGCCGCAGCCGAAACAATCAATGCGGGATCAATCACGGGAATCCGAAATCGTTCCTGCGGAAAAAACACGAGGCCGACGAACACCGTCGAAGCGGCCATGAGCCAGAGCGCCACCGGCGCGCGATTGCGGCCGAGCCGCCACGCCCCGATGAGTGCGGGAGGCAGCAGGAGCAGATACGCACCGGCGGACGCGACGAAGTACTTTGTCGAGTGTAGCGTATACGACGGCCCCAGCGGGACGATCGTGAAGAAAGCCTTGCGGACGAGGAGCGCGAGCCAGGCGGCGGGATGGTTCCGGATCCAGTCGAACGCGTCCCGGTAATACAGCGGTTCACGCTGTTCAGGCGAGAGGTCGGGATAGCGGTTGCGAAACTCGAGCTCGGCTCGCTTCATTGCCGGATTGGCGGCGAGATCCCCTTCACCCCGCGCCAGCGCGTTGTTGCCGGTCCAGAACGTGACGCCACCTTCGGATGCGACCAGGACGAAGCGTCCATAGGTGCGCGCGTTTCGAATTGTCCACGGCGCAATGCACGCGAGGGTCACGAGGACGAAGATGAGGGCGTATCGTGCCGGGCGCTTCGACATCAGCCACGCGGCCGCGAAGGGCACGAAGAAGAGCATTGCGGGCCTGATGAGAATGCCGCTGCCGACGAGACTGCCACCAAAAAAGGGGACAGCCCCCTTTTTTCGCAAAAAAAGGGGACAGCCAGTGGCGTCCAGCACCCAGGCGGCGGCCAGCGCGACGGTCGAATACAGCGTTTCGCTCAGCGCATACGCCGGCATGAACACGAGCGGGGGATAAACGGCGGCAATGGCGGCAGCGGCGACGCCGGCTCGTGGGCCACCGGCGCGTGCTGCAATCAGTCCAATCAGCCACACTCCCACGGCGCCGACGGCAGACTGCGCGATTTTCACCCGAGCGGGGACCGCGTCGACCGGCTCGGTGACGCGAAGCATGGCCAGGAAGAGCGGGTATCCCGGCGCACGGCCGAAACGCTGCGCGGTCCCAGCCACGGGCTCGTCCTCCGGGTACACGAAGCCATCGCCGCGCGCGACGCTGCGTCCCAGGGCCAGATACTCGCGCTCGTCGTGCGCGAGCGGCTGATTCACCCAGTAGCCGAGCGCAAATGCGAGGCGCAGCACGAAGCCCGCCGCGGCCGCCGCGACGATCCACCGCTGCGATCGGTTCACTGCCGGCCTTCGAACCGCAGCGCGGAAATCTGCTCGGAGACGAGCCCGACGAGAAAGACGACGACCGCGAACAGGATCAGCAGGACCGACGAGTTCGTGATGTGACTCTGTGTCGCGATCGTCCACCCGGCGTAACCCGCGCCGAGCACGAACGACGCGAGACTGAGTGGCAGGAAGATGCGCAGCGGGCTGAAGAGCGTGATGATCTTGAAGATGATCATCAGGAATTTCGTGCCATCACGCGCGAGCTTGATCTTCGATTGTCCGACGCGCTGGCGCGCTTCGACCGGCTCGAAGGTGACGTTGTATCCCGCCTTCATGAAGGCCAGCGTTGTCGTCGTTGGCGTCGAGAAGCCGTTGGGCAACAGATGCAGGAACTCGCGCAGGTGCTCGCGCCGGGCGCCGCGAAACCCGGATGTCAGGTCGAAGATCTCACGACCGGTGAGATACCCCGCGAGCTGATTCAACACCGTGTTCCCCAGCCTGCGCATCAGCGTGGCCTGCGTCGACTCGGCGCGTGCGCCAATGACGAGATCGTATTCGCCCAGCCTCGACACGATCCGCAATGCATCCTCGGGCGGGTGCTGCCCGTCGCCGTCGATGATCAGGATGTACTCGCCGCTCGCGCGCCGGATGCCGCTCTTCACCGCGGCGCCGTTCCCCTTGTTATACGGATGCTTCACAACGGTCGCACCCGCGGCGCACGCACCCTCCCCGGTGCCGTCCGCCGACCCGTCGTCGACGACGATGATCTCGTGCCATGGAGCAGCGGCGCGCAGCGTCGAGATGACGCCCGCGATCGCTTCTCCCTCGTTGTACGCCGGAATGACGATCGATACGGCCGACGGGACGGCCACTCAGTGCTCCCAGCGCGACGCGTGGTCGCGCGAGGACAGCGCGTCGTGCGGCGGCTCCGCATCGCGTGACGGCAACTCGAGCGAACGCACGCGGTAGAGCAGATCCTCCAGCAGTTTGCGGTTGGCGGAAATGACGTCCGCGAGCAGGCCGATCAGCACGATCTGGAACCCGACAATCATCAGCACGGCGGCATAGATCAGCGACTGCAGGTAGCGCCCACCGCCGGTGAACGACGTCAGGTAGTAGTAGAGGAAGCGTAGCGAAATCAGGAAACCCGCCGCGAACAGCGTGAGCCCGATGTAGGTGAACACCTTCAGCGGCTCGTACATCGTGTAGATGCGGACGATGGTCGCGCCGGATCGCTTGATGTACGAAAAGATGCTGTCGAAGAGGCGCGACTCGCGGGTGCGCGGGTTGGTGGCGATCGGCACGTGCGCGATCGCCATCCGCTTCTTGCCCGCCTGGATAATCGTCTCGAGCGTGTACGAGAACTCCGACACGATCGTCATGCGCAGCGCCGCGTCGCGCGTGTAAGCGCGAAAGCCGCTCGTCGTATCCGGCACCGACGTATTCGACACCTGCCGGACCACCCAGCTCCCGAGCCGCTGCAGCTGTCGCTTGCGCCACGACATGTGCTCGAGCTCGGCGATGTTGCGATCCCCGATGCAGATGTCCGCCTCACCGCGCAGCAGTGGCTCGATCAGTTTCGGGATCTCGCTGCCCGCGTACTGGTTGTCGGCGTCGGTATTGACGATGATGTCGGCCCCGGCCTTGATGCAGGCGTCGATGCCTGCGGCGAATGCCGCCGCCAGTCCCTTGTTGCGGCGCAGCCTGACGACGTGATTGACGCCGCAGGTGATCGCCACCTCCGACGTGCCATCGCGCGAGCCGTCGTCGATCACCAGCGTCTCGATGACGTCGATGCCGGGAATGCTGCGCGGCAGATCCGCCAGCGTCGCCGGCAGCGTCGCCGCTTCGTTCAGGCACGGAATCTGGATGATCAGTTTGCTCACAGCGTGTTCATGAACGACCGAGGAGCTTCTCGATGACGCCGTCCCAGGTGACGGTTCTGGCACGATCGTATCCGGCGTCGCCCAGGGACGCGGCCAGCGCCGGATTGGCCGCCAGGCAATTGATTGCCTCGGCCACCGATTCGGGGGCCGGATCGCACACCAACCCGTTCGTACCGTGTGCCACGAACTCGAGCGGACCGCCGGAGTCGCTGGTCGTAACGATCGGCTTGCGCGCCATGAACGATTCCAGCGTGACGTATCCGTAGTCTTCTTCGTACGGAACGTAGACGACGGCGAGCGCTCCTGCGTACAGATCCACGAGCTCGTCGTCTCCGACGCTGCCCCGGAATTCGACGCGGTCAGCGAGCCCGATCTCGCCAGTCAGCCGCCGTGCCGCGTCGAGCTGCGTCCCTTCTCCAACCACGACGAGCCGCAGCGCGGGATCGACGCTGCGCATCGCGCGAATCGCAAGGTCGACGCGCTTGATCGACTCCACGCGGCCGACGGAGAGCAGGTACGAACCCGAAGGGCCGGCGCGAAGCCGATCGAAAAGACGCGATGGATGATACAGCGGCTCGGAAGCGACTCCGTTGTACCTTTCGAGCCTGGCCGACGTGAGGCGGCTGATCGTGAAGATCTGGCGCGACTCGGTCAGCATCTCGCGATCGAGCGTCATCAGTCGATCGCGCAGGCCGACGTCGGCCTCGCTGTGGCCAAAGTCGCTGTACTCGGTCCCGCACAATTCGTAAGCGGCCCGGTACGGGTGGATCAGCCACGTCACCTTCGCCGGGTGCCGCACGAAGTACGATGGAAATTTCGTGGCAATCAGCGCGTCTATCGGCCGGCCGTTGCTGGAGCTGAGATCCAGCAGTCGCCAGGCGGCGGCGTGGCACAGGATCTCGTCTTTCGGATACCACTTGAAGGGCAGGCTCACGCGCTCCACCGCATAATCGCGGGCGCGCAGCTGCTTCACGAGCTCGCGCACGAGCGCTTCTGCCCCGCCCCGGACGAACGGCACCTGCGCTTCGCAGACCACGACGGTTCGAATGGCCATTACTCGGAACGGCGAAATCGTATCATGTGGCGTGACGGAAATTGATCACGTCACCGTCGAGCACGACATAGTCCTTGCCTTCGAGACGGAGCTCGCCGTGTTCGCGGCAAGCCGTCAGCGAGCCGCGCGCGAGCAGGTGCTCGTACCGTACGACTTCAGCGCGAATGAACCCTCGCTGGATGTCCGTGTGGATCTCGCCGGCGGCATTCTGAGCGGTCGTCTCGCGGGGAATCGACCAGGCGCGATTCTCGTCCTCGCCGACGGTGAAGAACGAGATGTAACCGAGCAGGTCGTAACTCGCGCGAATGACGCGATCGAGGCCTGATTCGCGCAGGCCGAGATCGGCCATGAACGCCTTCGCATCGGCCTCGTCGAGTTGCGCGATCTCCAGCTCGATCTTCGCGCAGATCGGCACGGCGCGCGTCGCGGCCCCCTTGATGAAATCCTGCAGACCCGCAAGCTCGGTTGCGCGATCCGCCTGCGGGAGATCCGCCTCGTCGAGGTTCAGCACGAGCAGCAGCGGCTTCGCCGAGAGGAACTGAAACCCTCGCAGCCGTTTCGCATCGTCACCCGCGAGATCCAACGCGCGCAGCGGCCGTCCTTCTTCGA
This sequence comes from Acidobacteriota bacterium, assembly GCA_046726015.1. GTDB lineage: Bacteria > Acidobacteriota > Vicinamibacteria > Vicinamibacterales > 2-12-FULL-66-21 > QHWT01. The sequence continues at coordinate 5,229 of JBKOZS010000199.1, read as the reverse complement.
GCGCGGTCCGGCATCGCCGGAGGATCTCCTGCTCCTTCTTCAACTCGACGTTGCCGCCGGCCTTCTTCAGATCGCGTTCGAGCCGTTCGAGGCGCCGTTCGACGACACCCAGGTCGGCGAGGATGACCTCGTCTTCCATGGTGCGGACATCGCGCGCGGGATCAACCGATCCTGCCGCGTGCGGTACGGCCGGGTCGCGAAACATCCGCACCACGTGGAGCAACGCATCGGCGTTGCGAAACGCGGCCACGTCAAGGAGCGCTGCGGCACCTGTCTTTGCCCCGGCGGCACCGCCCATATCCGCGAACTCAACCGTGGCGGGCACATGCTTCTTCGGATTGAACAGGGTGGTCAGCCGATCGAGACGCTCGTCGGGCACCCGGGCGACCCCGACGTGCGCTTCCTGCTTGCCACTGGTGCGGGGGGCTTCGCGAGCGCTGGTCAACAACTGGAAGAGCGCGGTCTTGCCGGAAGAGGGGAATCCAATGAGGCCGGCGCGCAGCATGGCGGATCTGCAGATCCTAGCATGTGGAGGCCGCCGAAGCTCAGCATTTTCGCCGTACTTTCGGGGGCGAAAATACGACGTAACACACTGATACTCTTTATTTTGGCGTTGACATCCCCCGATCCCTCCCCTACTATCGGCGTGGAATTTTGTGGAGCAAAGTGGAGTAAACCGACGTGCTCCGGGGCAACTACGCCGCCAAAATCGATGACAAGGGGCGGCTCAAGATCCCGAACGCCTTTCGTGCCCTCGTCGAGGGGAAGCACGGGACCGAGCTGTTCGTGACGAGCCTCACGGGGGAGTACGTCCGCGTTTATCCAATGCCGGTCTGGCTGGCGCTCGAAGAAAAGCTCTCGCGCACCCCTTCCACGCATCCTGCGCGGCTCAGGTTTCTCGATCGCGTGAGTTATTTCGGGCAGACGGCGGAGATCGATGCGCAAGGGCGCGTGGTGATCCATTCGCGGCTGCGCGAATCGGCCGGCATGTTGGGGGAAGTCGACGTGCTCGGCCAGGTGGACTGGCTCGACGTCTGGAACCATGAGCGCTTCGTCGCGAAGCTGCAGCGTGAACCTTACACCGACGAGGACGCGAAGGCGCTCTCGGAGTTCGGCATCTGACGGCGATGCAGCACGAGCCGGTGATGGTCGGCGAAGTGGTGGACCTGCTCGCCCCCGGACGCGGCGGGCTGTTCGTGGACTGCACCGTCGGACTCGGCGGTCACAGCCGCGCATTGCTGGAGGCGGGCGCGCCGCGACTGATTGGTCTCGATCGCGATCCCCGCGCGCTGGCGATCGCGGCAGAGACGCTCGCCCCCTATCGCGATCGCGTGGAACTGGTGCATGCCGACTACCGCGAGCTGGATCGCGTGCTCGATGCGCGCGGCATTGCCGCCGTCAACGGCACGTTAGCGGACCTGGGCGTGTCTTCGATGCAACTCGACGCGGAAGGACGAGGGTTCAGCTTCCGGCGCGACGAGCCGCTCGACATGCGGATGGATCAAACGAGCGGGCCGAGCGCAGCGGACTGGCTGCGAACTGTCGAGGAAGAGCCTCTCGCCGACGTGATCTTCAAGTACGGCGAAGAGCGGTACTCGCGGCGCATCGCGCGGGCGATCGTCACGTCGCGTCAATCGGCGCCGATTGAAACGACCGGGCAGCTTGCCGCGATCGTCCGGCGCGCGATTCCCCATCGCGGCTACCAGCGGATCGACCCGGCGACGCGCACCTTCCAGGCGCTGCGGATCTGGATCAACCGCGAGCTCGAGGGGCTCGATACGTTCCTGGTCAGTGCCGTGCGGCGGTTGCTGCAGGGAGCCCGGCTGGTGGTGATCACGTTTCACTCGCTGGAGGACCGGATCGTAAAGCACACGTTCCGCGCCGTCGAAAAGGCGGAAGGGGCGATCCGGATTCTGACGAAGCGCCCGCTCGTGCCGGCTGAGTCGGAAGTGGCGCGAAACCCGCGCGCGCGCAGCGCGAAGCTGCGGGCGGTTGAGAGGGTCGCATGAGCGCGATGGATTTCGAGTACGCGATCAAGAAAGACGTGCGGAACAACCCGATCGTCCGGGAAGTGGACGAAGCCCGGCAGCGCCAGTTGTGGCGCTCGATGGGGATCGGCATGTTCCTCGTCGCCGTGCTGCTGTTCTCCGCGTGGCAGCATTTCGAACTGGTCCGTCACGGCTACCAGATCGAACGCATGCAGCAGGAGCGCGCCGCGGAAGAAGAAGTCAACCGGCACCTGCGCCTGGAGATTGAAACGCTCCGCGCACCCCGCCGGATTGAAAAGATCGCAACGGAGCAGTTGCACCTGGTGGTGCCCTCGCGCGACCAGGCCATCGTGATCGAGCGTGTGACGCCGGCCGCGCCGCCTGACAAATCGGTCGTTGCTGCGCGCTAAGCGCGGCCCCTGGGTTGAAGTGAGGGATTCGGTGCCCGACGTGGACGCCAGCAGCAGATTCCGACTTCCGTGGGGTGTCCCGCGAAGCTGGCGGTCGTCTGCGTCGCAGGCCGTCCGGCGCGATCCGCCGGCACCCGTGGACTGGCGCTCCGCCGTCCGCTCCCGGCTGATCGTATGCGCCGCGATCTTCGGCCTGTGGACCGCCGCTATCGAGGCGCGCCTCGTCTACCTCCAGGTCATCAACCACGCGGATCTCATGTCGCGCGCCGATCGCCAGCAGATGCGCACCGTGGTGCCGCCGGCCAAGCGTGGAGACATCTTCGATCGCAACGGACGACTGCTTGCCTACAGCGTCGACGCCGACACCGTCGCCGCGGATCCATCGGAAATCAACGATCCGGACGGCGTTGCGGCCAGGCTGTGCGGCGCACTCGACAGCTGCACGTCTGAACGTCGGGCGGACATCGGCCGGAAGCTCCGGCGGCGCGGGGCGTTCGTCTATATCGCGCGGCAGATCTCACCGTCGGAAGCCCGCAAAGTCAAGGATCTCGAACTGCCCGGCATCACGCTGCTGAAGGAAAGCCGTCGGTACTATCCCAAGGGAGAGCTTGCGGCTCACGTGCTCGGCTACGTGGGTCTCGATAACGTGGGTCTCGGCGGCGTTGAGTCGGCGTTCGATTCGGATATCCGCGGCAAGGATGGCAAGGTCCTGATCCTGACCGACGCGAAGCGCCAGACGCTCTTCAGCCGCGTCGATCGCCCCGCCACCGCGGGCGCGGGTCTCGAGCTCACGATCGATCAGTACCTGCAGTACATCGCAGAGCGCGAACTGCGCGCGGGCGTCGACGCGAATCATGCGGCCGGCGGCACGGCACTGATCATGAACCCGCGGAACGGGGAAATCCTCGCGCTGGCGAACTGGCCGACCTTCAATCCCAATGCATTCGCCCGGACCGATGACGACGCGCGGCGGAATCGTGCGATCCAGGATCTCTACGAACCTGGATCCACGTTCAAGATTGTCACCGCGTCCGCGGCGCTCGAACACGGAGTCATGACGCCAGAGACTCCCATTGAAACGAGCCCTGGCTACATCACCTTCGGCTCTCGAATCATTCACGACAGCCATCACTACGGCCTGCTCTCGTTCACCGACGTGATCGTGAAGTCGAGCAACGTGGGTGCGATCAAGGTCGGTCTGAAACTTGGACCGCAAGTGCTCGGCGAGTACGTCAACCGCTTTGGTTTCGGCCAGGTACTCGCGCCCGACTTCCGTGGAGAGACTCCTGGAATCGTATGGAGTCCCGATCGCCTCAATTCGAGCGCGCTCGCATCAGTGTCGATGGGCTACCAGATTGGCGTGACGCCGCTTCAGATGGCAACCGCGGTGAGTGCGGTGGCCAACGGCGGGCATCTCGTTCAGCCGCACGTCGTACGAGCCGTGATCAAGGACAGCAAACGCCTCGACAGGCCGTCCAGGGTCCTGCGCGAGGCGATTGCTCCCGAAACTGCGACGACGCTGACGCAGATCATGGAGCAGGTCGTCGAGCGCGGCACCGCGAAGGCCGCGCAGATCCCTGGCTACACGATCGCGGGCAAGACGGGCACGGCGGCAAAGCTCGTAAACGGGCGTTACCAGAAATCTGATTACAACGCATCGTTCGTGGGCTTCATTCCTTCGCGGAAGCCGGCGTTGACGATTCTGGTCGTGATCGACTCGCCGCATGGCAACGGCTACACGGGAGGCGCCGTCTCGGCGCCGGTGTTCAGGCGGATTGCCGAGGCTGCGGTGACGTACCTTGGCATTCCGCCGACGCTCAATCCGTTGCCGCCCGTACTTGTCGCGGCTGACACGAACCCGCAGCCGGGAACCGTCAAGCCGACGCCGGTAAAAGTCGAGACACCCACGTCGGTTGCCCCCAAAGACGACGGGCTGATGCCTGACCTGCGAGGTCTGAGCGCGCGCGATGCGCTCCGTCATCTCTCTCGCATGGGGATGGCCACGCGCATGAGTGGCGACGGCTTTGTCGTCTCACAAAAGCCCGAGCCCGGATCCGTCCTGGTCCCCGGTGACGCCTGTGAGTTGAAGCTTGGCCGCCGTCCGATGGTCATCGCGTCAGCCGCAACTGGAGGAGAGCCGCAATGACCTTGCGCGAGCTGCTCCAGCAGGCGCCTGGCGCGAGCTTCCGGTCTGGTGGTCAGGCGGAAGGCGCGAACGCCAGCGTGTCAGGAGTCGCTTACGACTCGCGAGCGGTGACGGCCGGTGCGGTGTTCGTCGCGCTGCGTGGCGCCAATGCCGATGGTGCGCGCTTTGCGCCGCAGGCCATTGCCAAAGGCGCTGTCGCGGTCGTGGCGGAAAGTGCCGCCCCTCCTGGCATGACCGTGCCATGGATCCACGTGGCGAGCGCACGCGACGCGCTCGCGGCGCTGTCCGCAGCCTTCTATCGCAACCCGACGGAAGAACTCGCGCTCGTCGGCATCACCGGCACCAACGGCAAGACGACGACCTCGTACCTCCTTGCGTCGATCTTCGAGGCCGCCGGGATCAAATGCGGGCGTATCGGTACTATCGGCTACAAGGTTGGCGGACGTGAGATCGACGCCGCGCGCACCACGCCTGAGGCGCCCGATCTTCAGCAGATGTTCCGCGGCATGCTCGCGCAGGGCCTTGGCGCGTGTGTGATGGAAGTCTCGTCCCATGCACTGTCGCTGAGGCGGGTCGACTACCTTCGCTTTGCCGCGGGGATCTTCACGAACCTGACCCGCGACCACCTCGACTTCCATCGCGACATGGAAGCCTATTTTCAGGCGAAGCGACGGCTGTTCGAATT
>JBKOZS010000198.1:0-31036 GCA_046726015.1 Acidobacteriota bacterium | reverse complement strand
ATTTTCTGAAACCGACTTCACTGAAGACCTCAAGAAGTTCGATATCCCGACTCTGGTCATGCACGGTGAGGACGACCAGATCGTGCCCGTCAAGGATTCGGCGAAGAAGTCAGCAAAACTGATCAAGGGGGCCGTGGAAATATACTATCCGGGTCTGCCTCACGGCCTCACGGCCACGCATGCCGACCTCGTCAACCGCGACTTGCTCGCCTTCTGTCAGCAGGCGAAGTTGGCCGTTGCATTGACGCCCGTGAACTGCGGATGGTTCAACGCGTTGAACATGTCGACCCGGAACTCGAACTTCATGCTTCTCACCAGCGCGAAGTTCTTGGAGATCGACATGTCGAGGTTGTTCGTCGGCGGATTGCGCAGGAACAACCGCGCAGACTCGTCGCCGTGGCTCCCGGGCTGCGGCGGCGCGAAGCACGCGGCGTTGAACTGCAAGTACGGATTGTCCGCATACCCCTTCCCCGGATCGCACGTTACGACAATGCGCGCGTTCGGCGTGTCGGTGCCGGTGAGGTTCTGCGAGCCGATGCCGGGAATTGAAAAATCGACGGCGTATGGCTGGCCGCTCGACCACCGGTAGACCCCCGAGATCTGCCAGTTGTTGACGGCGAGCCCGAGTCCTTTGCTGCTCGTCACCGTCGGCGTCTGATAGATCGCATTGAGCACGATGTTGTGCGTGCGGTCGTAGCCCAGTAACGAATAATCGAGATGCTGGGTCTGCTCTGCCGTCAGGTTCGGCACCCCGGCGTCGAAATCGGTGCTATTGATGCCGAGCGCCTTGCTCCAGACCCAGAAGCCGGAGAACATGAACCCGCGATCGAACCGGCGGGTCACCGACGTCTGTAGCCCGTTGTAGTTGGCGTAGCCGCTGTAGTCCCACAGCCGGATGTCGCCATAGCCCGCGAATGGACGCAGGAAGTCGTTCGGCAGCGCCGACGATCCCAGCTGCGCGCTCGGAGGCCGTGTCGGATCCTGGTTCTGAGGCTCGAACGTCGCTCCGAACGGAAGCGCATTGATGTGCACCTGCCGCAGCAGGTCGGTCGACTTCGAGCCGACGTAGGCGACATCGAGAATGATGTCGTTCCACATCTTGCGCTGGATGCCGACGTTCCACTGGTTGACGCGCGGCGGCTTGAAGTCGAACGCGGTGGGGTTGAGCGAGAGGGTTGGGTCGGGGTCGCCACCGGCCGCCGTCAGGCCCTGCAGCCGGCCCCACGTAAGTGTCGAGTTCAGCACCCCCGGCGCGTTGGAGATCATGTCGAACACCATGTTCCCCTGCGGCCGGTCGTAGAAAATGCCGAAGCCGCCGCGGACAATCGTTTCGCCCTTACCGGTCAGATCGTAGACGGCGCCAATACGAGGCGAGACTCTGAAGGCATTGCCATTCTGGAGTTGATCGTCGATGCCCTGCCCCGCCTGGAACGCGCCGTTGAACCGGTTCGATCCAGGCGTGAGCCGGCCGATGAACCGGGCGTCGACCGTGTTGTCCAGCGTTGGTGCGACACCGGCCGCAATGAGCGCGGGATCCATCCCGCGGCGATTCGCATCCGAGCAGGGGGACGCGCCACTGCAGACGGGTGTGAAGAGCGTCGCGGCCGCGTTCCGATTGAACCTCTCCGGCAGGAAGTTCGAGGCCTGCAGCGTCGTGTCCCACTGCGGCGTCAGGTAGTAGAACCGCAGGCCGTAATCGAATGTCAGCCGGTTGTTCGGCTTCCAATTGTCCTGTGCATACCACTCGAAGTTGTGGTACCGCCATTCCGGCAGCGCGTACTTGGATGCCTGCGTGTAGGTGTTGAACACGCCGGTCGCTGCGTTCGCATAGCTGTAGCCGGTGTCGAACGGGTTGCTCGAGTTGTCAGTGAAGTCAATCTGGCTGTTGAAGCTCGCAAAGATGCTCTGCGGCTTGAAGCTGTTCTGATAATAGAAACCCGCTTTCATCGCGTGAGATCCCACTACTTTCGTGATGTTCGCGATCACGTCGTGGGTCACGTTCTCGTTTGTGAACGGACCACGATCGGTCTGATACTGACCGGCATTGCCGGTCCGTCCGCCGCGGAAGACGAACCACGGAACGTAATCCGACTGCACGGCATCGGGGAACAGCAGCGGCAGCGCCGCCACGCCGGCGTTCGACCGGAACAAGGGCTGCAACTGAAGCTGATAGTTCAACGAGTTCGCCGCGCGGCCCCAGCTCATCTCGACGGACGTCGTGTTGTTCACCGCGCCAGTCGCCGAGAGCATGTAGTTCGACCCGGGATGGAGGAACAGCACGGGTGTTGGGAGCTGATCGCTGCCGTTGCCGGCCCACGTCGTGCCGTAGGCCTGTGTAATGTCCTCCTTGTTCTTCATGTAGCGGCCGGTGACGCGCCACTTGTCGCCTGGAAGTCCATCCGGAGCAGGTCCTCGCGTCGCGGTGAGCTGTCGGGAACCTGGCTCGTGAAATTGAGGCCGCTGCCGCCGGAAAAGTTCGCCTGCGGGAAGATGTTCAGCGCCGCGAGTCCGGGAGCGTAGAGCCGATCCGCCGGAATCCGGCCGAGCACGCCGCCATCCTGGAAACATCCGCGCGTATCAGCCGCACCGCACGGCAGCCCGGTGGTGAAGTCGCGAATGAACGGATAGGGATTGCCGCTGCTGTCGACGCTCTGCGAGAAGTCACCCTGCCGCTCGAGCGCGGTCGGCACGGTGGCTTGATGCAGGGATGGCGGGTCGGTCCGACGCTGCCATTCCTGGCTCCAGAAGAAGAACAGCTTGTTCTTTCCGGTGTTGAATCCCGGGAAGCTCACCGGCCCGCCGATCGTGTAGCCGGAATCGTTGCGCGAAGTATCAGGCTTCGGGATGGCGGGAGTATTGCGGTCGTTCAGCCACGTATTCGCATCCCACGCCGAACGGCGCCCATACCAGTAGCCTGACCCATGGAAGTTCTGCGTGCCGCTCTTGGTGACGACCTGCATCTGGCCGCCGACGGCGCGCCCGTACTCCGCCTGATACGCGTTCGTGAGGATCTTGAATTCGGCAACCGAATCAATGTTCGTGGTCACCATGTTGCCGCCATTGTTGCCGGTGTCGATGTTGGCGACGCCATCGATGGTGATGTTGTTGGATTCCGGCCGCTGGCCATTGACGGTGAACCCGTCGACCGATCCAATCTCGGTTCCCGCCGAACTCCCGGACAGCACCCCGGGGACGAGGGTCGCGAAGTTGAACAGCATCCGGCCGTTGCTGGCGATGTTCTCGAGCGCCTGGCTTTCAAGCGTGAACGAGCGCTCCCCGCTGTTCGATTGCACTTCGGTGACGCGGCTCGAGACGGTGACTTCCTCCGTCATGTTGCCGACATCCAGTGTGAGCGCCCCTGTCGACAGCTTGTCGTTGGCGTTCACCACCAGGTTGCTGCGTTCGAGTGTCTTGAAGCCCTGAAGAGTGGTCTGCAGTGAGTAGGTATCAGGACGGACGATGGGGAACACAAAACGGCCCCCTTCATCGGTCGTTGTGGTGAGAACGTTCCCCTGCGTGCGGCTGGTGATGGTAACCGTGACGCCCGGTAGGACTAAGCCTTGTGAATCCTGGATGGTTCCCGAGACCGACGCGCTGGTCGTCTGCGCTCGCACGATGGGGGGACGAGCGCAAAACACAGAGGCCACAAGCACGAGAGCCGATGCTCCCTTGAGGCCTCTCGACACGGACATAACTACGCCTCCTTCTTAGCTAGCAGCGCTTCTCCTCTTCTCCTCCCTGATTGACGGGCAGGCTCGAAGCTGGGGGCACGTCGAGCCTCGAACAAAAGCTGAAGGGCTCAAAATTGATGTTTCGGCCTGATGCGTACGTAAGTCAACGGAAATTGTTATCTCTTCCGTTGCCTGGGGAACTCCAGCGCTGTTGATACAGCACTCCAGCGCTGTCGATGAGACCCGGGCAAGCTACTGCTGGAACCGGCGCCAGTCGATGCGGTATTTGCGGATCTTGTAGTTGACGATGCGCGGCGTGGCCTGGAGCAGACGCGCGGCCTTCGCGCGATTCCCCCGCGCCATCTTCAACGCATCCTGAATCAGATCCTTCTCGAACGCGGCAAGAGACGCGGCAAGCGAGCGCGTCGATGACGCATCAGTCGTGTCAGCCATCTGAAGGGTCGGCGGAAGGTGATGCGCGTGCAGGACCTCGCCGTCGCAGACGAGCACCGCGCGCTCCATGACGTTCTGCAGCTCGCGCACGTTCCCGGGCCAGTGATACGCCATCAGCATGTCGATCGCCGGCGTGGAGATCCGGCGGATCCGTTTGCGATGATCTGAGGCCAGCCGCTCGAGGAAATGATCCGCGAGCAGGAGGACGTCTGTCTTGCGCTCGCGAAGGGGCGGAACGTAGATCGTGAACACGTTGAGGCGATACAGCAGGTCCTCGCGGAACGTGCCGGCGGTAATGGCGTCTTCGAGGTGCTTGTTCGTGGCCGCGATCAGCCGCACATTGACTTTGATCGGATCGACGCCGCCGAGGCGCTCGAACTCGCGCTCCTGGAGGACGCGCAGCAGCTTGACCTGCACGCCAGTGTTGATGTCGCCGATCTCGTCCAGAAACAACGTCCCGCCGTCGGCGCGCTCGAAGCGGCCCTGCTTCCGATTGTTGGCACCGGTGAACGCACCCTTTTCGTACCCGAAAAGCTCGGATTCGATGAGCGTGTCAGGAAGCGCCGCGCAGCTCACCTTGATAAACGGCTTGGAGGCGCGCTGCGAGTTGTAGTGAATGGCCTGCGCGATAAGCTCCTTGCCGGTGCCGGACTCGCCACGGATCAGGACCGTCGTGTTGGTGCGAGCGACCTGCGTCATCTGCTCGCAGACGTCGTGCATCAGCCGGCTGGTGCCGAGGATCTGCGAGAAATCGTAGCGCTCGCGCAGCTCCCCTTGCAGTCGCACGTTCTCCTGAACGAGCCGTTCACGATCCGCCTCGATGAGCCGTTGCACCTTGATCGCCTGCGCGATCATCGACGCCACGACGCCGAAGAACTTCGCGGTCCGCTCGTAATTGCGATCCGGCTTGAACCGGAGCTCGAGGGACAGAACACCCGCGGCGCGACGATGCAGGAGCAGCGGCACGCACACGAACGTCCGCTCGTCATCTCCCTGGTGACGATCGGCCAGCGTCGGTTCGCGGCTGACGCGCGGGACGACGAGGGGACGGCCACTGGCGAGCACCTGCATCGCGAGCGGGCCACCGGGGACGCCGGTGTGCCACGCGCGGTCGCGCCCGATGCCGACGGCCGCGGCGACCTGGAGCTGCGCCTTCTCGTCGGACGACAGCGCGACGGCGCTGCGCACCGCATCGTGCGACTTCTCGAGAATCTCGAGGACGCGATGGAGGGCTGCCTTGAAGTTGATCGCGCTGGAGAGCGCCTGGCTGATTTCAACGAGCGACGTGAGCTTGCGGATTTCTCCGGACTGCCGCACGCCCACGTCCACGTGACCCGAGTCCCTGCCGACTGTCTTTTCCATCGCGCTTATCGGTAAAGCCATGGTACGTGAACTCCTATCCCGTGTTTCGCATACCAGCCGCAATGCCGTTGATCGTCACCATCAGCGCCGCGCGCAGCGCGGCAATGTCGTGCCCACGTGCCTCCTCCTCACATGGGGCTCCGCCCCAAACCCCGGCTCGTCGCTCGCGGGGCCCCGGACCCCGCTCCGCTTCCTCGCAGGCGCGCCGTGCGCGCCTAGTGATTGCCTATCCCGTGTTTCGCATACCTGCCGCAATGCCGTTGATCGTCACCATCAGCGCCGCGCGCAGCGCGGCAATGTCGTGCCCACGTGCCTCCTCGGCCGACGGGTCCGCCGCGTCGACCTCGGATCGCAGCGCCGCGAGCCGGCGCAGCAGCTCGACCTGGACGAGATTGATGGGATCGACGTACGGATTACGGACGTCGATCGACCGGCGCAGGACAAGCGCGTCGGCCAACAGCCGATCGTGACCCGTGATCGCCAGCATCGCCTCGGTCGCGCGCTGCAGACGCGCGCGCAGTGACAAGGCCAGCGGCTGCAAGTCCGACGGCACGAGGTGCCGGTCGTAATGCGCCGCGATCCGCTCGTCGGCCTTCGCCAGCGCCATCTGCATGAGATCGATCATCGACCGGAAGAACGGCCAGTCGCGATACATCTCGCGATACGCGTCGCGCTCCTCGTCACTCGACGGCACCATGACCTCGGCGCCAAGCCACGACGCCAGCAGCAGCCGCGTCTGCGTCCACGCAAACTGCCATGGAATCGCGCGCAGCGCCGTAAGCCCGCCACCCGGCCGCCGAGCGGGGCGACTGCCAATGTGCAGCGCATCCAGCTCAGATTCTGGGGTCGCAGCGCGGAAGTACGCGGGGAACCGCGGATCGTCGTGCACCACCTCGCGGAACGCCGCATGCGCGGAGGTCGCGACGCGATCCATCACGTCGCGCCAGCGCGAATCGATTGGCGCGGGTGACGCGAGCGCCGCCTCCAGCGTCGCGGTCGTGTAAACCTCCAGCGTTCGCACGGCAATGCCAGGCAATCCAAACTTCGCCTGGATCATTTCTCCCTGCTCGGTGACCCGGAGGGTGCCGTCCACGGATCCCGGCGGCTGCGACTGGATCGCGAGGTATGTCGGCCCGCCGCCGCGTCCCACGCTGCCGCCGCGCCCGTGAAACAGCGTGACGGCCACGCCATGCGCGGCGCATGCCTGAACGATGGATTCCTGCGCCTTGTAAAGCTCCCAGGCCGCGGCCACGCGTCCGAGTTCCTTGGCCGAATCGGAGTAGCCGATCATGACCTCCTGCCGATCGCCCGCGGCCGCGATGCGCTCGCGATACCAGGGGACGAACATCAGGACGTCGATCACGGAACCGGCCGCACGCAGATCGCGAGCCGTCTCGAACAGCGGCACAACGCGCAGCGGCGGGTTCACGCCTGCACGGCGCTGCAACAACTCCACGGCAAGCACGTCGGACGGGCGCGACGCCATGGTGATGACGTAGGCGCCCAGCGACTCCGGAGGCATCGACGCGAGGGCCTCGAACGTTTGGAACACTTCGGATGTTCGCGGATTGTGCGGAAGATCCGCGGGAACCGTCGAGAGGTCCGCCAGCGCGGTCGTCAGAAAATCGACGCGCTCGTTTTCCGACCAGTCCGCATACCCGGGACGACCCATCTGCCGCGCGATGAGCTCCACCGCCTCGGTGTGACGCGCCGCTTCCTGCCGGATGTCGAGCCGCACGAGCGTCAGGCCGAACGCCGACAGCCTTCGCAGCACGTCAGCCAGCCGCCCATTCGCAATGACGTGACTTCCGGTCTCAACGAGCGAGTCGTAGCACAGGCAGAGCGGCTCGGCGAGCTGCGCCGCGGTCGAGTACACCTCTTCGCTGCGCGCGCCAGCGCGGTTCGGACGGACAGACAACCGCTCTTCGACATGACGCCGCGTCTGCTCGAGCCCACGCTGCACGTCGCGCAACAGCGCGCGGTAGGGTTCGTGCGCGCCGCCCACGCGCGCCCGCAACGCGGCGTTCGCCTGGTTCATCGAGAGCTCTTCGCGGAGCCGCTCGACTTCTCGCGCGTACAGCGACAACGCGGTCCAGCGCGATGCCAGGCAGGCACGACGCGTGACCTCTGGAGTGACCGCCGGGTTGCCGTCGCGGTCCCCGCCAATCCACGACCCGAATCGGATTGGCGCCGCTTCGAGCGGAAGCCCGCGTCCCGTAACGGCATCTAGCGTGCGGTCGAGCGATCGCAAGTACTCCGGGACGGCATTCCAGAGCGTCTGATCGAAGATCGCGAGCGCCGATCGCACTTCATCGAGCGGCGACGGCCGGCCGCGGCGAATTTCCTCCGTCTCCCACGCGGCCGTGATCTCGCGCCGCAGCGTATCGATGAGCGTTTCGCGCTCGAGCGGCGTCGCATCGAGGCGATCGAGGCCCGCGAGTGCATCGGCGACGGCGTTGTACTTGATCTGAAGCGTCCGCCGCATGATCTCGGTCGGGTGCGCGGTGATCACCAGCTCGATGCGAAGCCCGCAGACCGCCGCGTGCAGCGCGTCGGCCGACATGCCCTTTGCGGCGAGACGCGGCAACGCCTCCTCGATCGACGCGGGCTGCGCCTGCGCGTGAGGATTGCGCTGGTAGGCGCGCCTCCGGCGCACGCGGTGGTGCTGCTCGGCCACGTTCGCGAGATTCAGGAAGTGTGCGAACGCGCGGGCAATCGGCAGCGCCGCGTCCATCGGCATGGCGGCCAGCTCGCCGGCCAGCTCGTCGAACGCCCGGCGCGCCTCCCCGGCGTCACTGCGTCGCGCTCGCTTTGCCAGGCCGCGCACGCGTTCGACGCGCTCGAACAGCGCCTCCCCCTCCTGCCGGCGCAGCGTTTGCCCCAGCAGCGTCCCGAGCAGCCGCACATCGTCCCGCAGCGGCTTATGGGGATCTTCAAATAGCATGGGAGTAGCGGAGGAGTACGTGACCGACACCCAGACCAGCGCGATTGTTGCAGCGGAAGGGCACCTGATTGATTCGCAGCTGCTGAATGCGATCTTCGATACGGTCATCGAGCGCGGCGGCGCGTTCGAAGTGCTGCACTTCGAAATCGGCCGCACCAACCAGGACTTCTCCAAGCTGACGCTCAAGGTCTCGACCGCGACGGCGCCCGCGCTCGCCACCCTGCTCGAGACGCTGATCCCGCTCGGCTGTCATGTGGCCGAAGAGCACGACGCGCTGATTCGCGTCGCCGATCGTGACGGGTGCGTCGCGGACGACTTCTACTCCACGACCAACCAGCGAACGCAGGTCCGCATCAACGGCGGGTGGGTCGACGTGGCGCGGCAGCGCATGGATGCCGTTATCGTCGTTCACGATGGCGCGGCGGAGTGCCGGAAGCTGCGCGACGTGCGCAAAGGCGATCGCGTGGTCTGCGGGCTCGGAGGTCTGCGCGTGACCCCGGAATTCAGGGATCGCGACCGCGCCGACTTCACGTTCATGGCTAACGACGTGTCGTCGGAGCGGCGCGTCGAGGTCAGCGTGACGCGAATCGCGCGGATGATGCGGGACACCAAGGCGCGCGGACGCCGGATTGCGTTCGTCGCGGGCCCGGTCGTCGTGCACACGGGCGGTGCGACGTATTTCACGCAGCTCGTTCGCAGTGGTTACGTCGACGTGGTGCTGGCAGGCAATGCGCTCGCCGTGCACGATGCCGAGCTCGCGCTGTTCGGCACGTCCCTTGGCGTGGACCTGGAAGCCGGCGCTCCCGTGTCGGGCGGACATCGGCACCACATGCGCGCCATCAACGCCATCAATCGCGCCGGCGGCATCAAGGCTGCGGTGGAAAAAGGGGTACTCAAAACCGGCGTGATGGTGGAGTGCGTCCGCGCCGGCGTCGAATACATCCTCGCCGGCAGCATTCGCGACGACGGCCCCATCAGCGACACGGTCACCGACATCGTGGAGGCGCAGGACCGCTACACGGCGGCGCTGGCCGATGTGGGCATGGTGATCGTGTTGTCGACGATGCTTCATGGAATCGGCGTCGGCAACATGCTGCCCGCATGGGTGCCGGTAATCTGTGTTGACATCAACCCGGCGGTCGTAACGAAGCTTGCGGATCGCGGGTCATCGCAAACAATTGGGCTCGTGACGGACGTCGGGTTGTTTCTGCATCAGCTCGCGATGCAACTCGGATCGAGTTCGCAGTCTGCAGTTCGCGGTTAGCTCACTGCAGCGGCGCGGGCAGATCGGACTCGCCCATCAAATATGCGTCGACGCCGCGCGCGGCGCTGCGTCCTTCGGCAATCGCCCAGACAATGAGCGATTGCCCACGCTGCATGTCGCCTGCCGTGAACACGCCCGGCACGCTCGTCATCCACTTCTCGTCGCGCCACACCGTGCCGCGCTCGGTCATGCGCACGCCGAGCTGATCGAGCATGCCGCCGCGCTCCGGTCCGGTGAACCCCATCGCGAGCAGCACGAGCTCCGCGGGGATCTCGAACTCGGAACCAGCCACCGGTGCAAACGTCGGACGACCCGATACCACCGCGGGCTCCACAGCTACCGCATGCAGCGCCTTCACACGTCCCTGCTCGTCACCGCTCAACCGCTGGGTCGACACCGAGTAGAGCCGCTCGCCGCCTTCTTCGTGCGCGGTCGACACGCGGAAGATGTTCGGCCACGTCGGCCACGGATTGTCGGCCGCCCGCGTGTCCGGCGGTTGCGGCAGCAGTTCGAGCTGACGGATGTTCTTCGCTCCCTGCCGAATCGCGGTGCCAAGACAATCGGCGCCGGTATCACCGCCGCCAATAATCACCACGTGTTTCCCCTCGGCCGAAATGAACTGCGATGCGGGCAGGTCGTCACCCTCGCAACGGCGGTTCTGCGCGGTCAGATACTCCATCGCGAAATGCACACCCTGGAGTTCCCGGCCGGACACCGGCAGATCGCGCGGCTGCGTCGACCCTCCGGCCAGCACGATCGCGTCGAATTCCGCGAGCAGGTCCTCCGCCGACACATCGATGCCGACGTTGCATCCGGTCTGAAACTCGATGCCTTCCTTCCGCATCAACTCAATTCGGCGCTCGAGCACTCGCTTTTCGAGCTTGAACTCCGGGATGCCATAGCGAAGCAGCCCGCCAATACGGTCCGCGCGTTCGAGCACCGCCACGGTATGGCCCGCGCGATTCAGTTGATCGGCAGCGGCCAGCCCCGCCGGTCCGGAGCCAATCACGGCAACCTGCTTGCCGGTGCGCCGCACCGGAGGACGCGCGGTCACCCATCCTTCCGAGAATGCGCGATCGATGATCGCGACTTCAGTGGCCTTGATGGTGACCGGCGAATCGTTCAGACCGAGAACACAGGATCCCTCGCACGGCGCGGGACAGAGGCGGCCGGTCAGCTCGGGAAAATTGTTGGTGGCATGCAGACGCTCGATGGCGGATTGCCATCGATCGCGATACACGAGATCGTTCCAACTCGGGATCAAGTTGCCGAGCGGGCATCCCTGGTGACAGAAGGGGATGCCGCAATCCATGCATCGCGCGGCCTGATCCTTGATGGCCTGCCGTTCGTACGGGAGATAAACCTCGCGCCAGTCGTGAATGCGCTCGGAAATCGGACGCGTGGGCTGCTTCTGCCGCTGGATTTCCAGGAAGCCGGTGACCTTACCCATTGGCCACCCCGGCATACGTGATCGAAGCCACCTTCAGGCGCGACGCGGACCGCGCCACCAGCGCCCGCTTGTAATCGCGCGGCATGACCTTGACGAGGCTGTCGATCGTTCGCTCCCAGTTGGACAGCAGCCGCTCCGCCACCGTGCTGCCGGTGTACTCGGCGTGCCGCTCCAGCAACGCGCGCACCAGCGGCTCGTCTTCCATTGCGTCGAGCGGCTCGAGATCGACCAGCTCCTGGTTACAGCGCCGCTCGAAGTCCCGCTTCGGATCCAGCACGTAAGCAATGCCGCCGCTCATACCCGCCGCAAAATTTCGACCGGTGCGGCCGATGACGACAACGCGGCCACCGGTCATGTACTCGCAGCCGTGATCGCCGACGCCTTCCACGACCGCCATCGCGCCGCTGTTCCGAACCGCAAATCGTTCGCCGGCGATACCACGAATGTAGGCTTCGCCGCTGGTCGCGCCGTAGAGCACGACGTTGCCGAAAATGATGTTTTCCTCAGCGAGAAACGTCGCCTGGCGCGGCGGATAGGCGATGATCCGGCCGCCCGAGAGTCCCTTGCCGACGTAGTCGTTGGCATCCCCCTCGAGCGTCAGCGTGATGCCTTGCGGCAGGAACGCGCCAAAGCTCTGGCCCGCCGAACCGACGCAATTGACCCTGATGGTGTCGTCGGAAAGCCCCTCGCCTCCCCAGCGCCGCGTGACCTCCGACCCGAGCATCGTCCCGACCGTGCGATCCGTATTGCGGACGGCGCGGTTGACCACGATTGGCTGACGGTGAACGAGCGCGTCGCGGCACTCCTCGATCAGGCCGACGTCGAGCACGCGCGCGATGCCATGGTCCTGCGCCTGCACTTTGCGCTTCGGCGAATCTTCGGGAAGCACCGGCGCGTGCAGCACGGTCGAAAAGTCGAGGCCGCGCGCCTTCCAGTGATCGATCGCCGGACGGGCGTCGAGCCGATCGACACGGCCGATCATCTCGTCCATGGTGCGGAATCCAAGCGCGGCCATGTGCTCGCGCACTTCCTCGGCAATGAAGCGGAAGAAGTTGACGACGAACTCCGGGTCGCCGGTGAAGCGCTTGCGCAGCTCGGGGTCCTGCGTGGCAATGCCAACCGGGCACGTATTCAGGTGGCAGACGCGCATCATCACGCAGCCGGACACCACCAGCGGCGCGGTCGCAAACCCAAACTCCTCGGCGCCGAGCAGCGCCGCGATCACGACGTCGCGTCCGGTCTTCAATTGACCGTCGACCTGCACGGTGATGCGGCTGCGCAGCCCGTTCATGCGCAGCACCTGCTGCGTTTCCGCGAGGCCGAGCTCCCACGGCACGCCGGCGTGCTTGATGCTCGTTTGCGGCGCCGCGCCGGTGCCGCCGTCGTGGCCGGAGATGAGCACGACATCCGCGTGCGCCTTGGCCACGCCGGCGGCAATCGTCCCGACGCCCGCAATCGCGACCAGCTTCACCGAGATGCGCGCCTGCGGATTCGAGTTCTTCAGGTCGAAGATCAACTGCGCGAGATCTTCAATCGAGTAAATATCGTGGTGCGGCGGCGGCGAGATGAGGCCGACCCCGGGCGTCGCATGACGCACCTTGGCAATCCACGGGTAAACCTTCGAGCCCGGCAGCTGTCCGCCTTCACCGGGCTTGGCGCCCTGCGCCATCTTGATCTGCAACTCGTCGGCATTGACGAGATACTCGCTCGTCACGCCAAAGCGTCCCGACGCCACCTGCTTGACGGCGCTCCGACGCCAGTCGCCGTTCGCATCGCGACGGAACCGCGAGGGGTCCTCGCCGCCCTCGCCGGTGTTCGACTTCGCGCCAAGGCGATTCATCGCGATCGCCAGCGTCGTGTGCGCTTCCTCGCTGATCGATCCGTAAGACATCGCACCCGTCGCGAATCGCTTCACAATCTGCTCGACGGGCTCCACCTCTTCGATCGGCACAGGCGTGGTGCCCTGGCGCATCTGAAGAAGCCCCCGGAGCGTCGCAAGACGGCGCGACTGGTCGTCGACTAGACGGGTGTACTCCTTGAAGATCGAGTACTGCCCGCTTCGCGTCGCGTGCTGCAGCTTGAAGACGGTTTCCGGCGAGAACAGGTGGTATTCACCGTCGCGGCGCCACTGGTATTCGCCGCCAACGGCGAGTTCCGACGTGTCGCGTGGCCGATACTGATAGGCGCGACGATGACGGTCGATCGCCTCGCGCGCGATCCCTTCCATGCCGATTCCGCCGATACGCGACGACGTGCCCGCAAAGTGACGGTCGACAAGCGTGCGCTCGAGGCCGATCGCTTCGAAGATCTGCGCGCCGCAGTAGCTCTGCAGCGTGGAGATCCCCATCTTCGACATGACCTTGAGGATCCCCTTGTTCAGGGCGTGAATGTAGTGGGTGACCGCCTGGTCATGCGTCACACCAACCAGGTGGCCCTGGTAAATCATGTCGTCGAGCGACTCGAACGCGAGGTACGGATTGACCACCCCGGCGCCGTACCCAAGCAGCAGCGCGCAGTGATGCACTTCACGCGCGTCACCTGATTCGACGACGAGGCCGCAGCGCGTCCGTGTGCCCTGGCGCACGAGATGATGGTGCACGGCGGCGGTCGCGAGCAGGCTGGGGATCGGCGCGCGGTCACGATCCGCTGCACGATCCGAGAGAATGATGATCGAGTAGCCGGCGGTCACCGCTGCGCTCGCGCGCTGCTTCAGCTCCTCCAACGCGCGCTCGAGGCCGGCGCCGCCTCGCGACGGATCGAACACCGTCGACAGCGTCGTCGAACGGAATGCCGGCTCGTACACGTGACGAAGCCGCGCGAGCTGCTCGTTGTCGATGACGGGATACTTGATTTTGATCTGACGGCAGGATTCGGGCCGCGGCTCCAGCAGGTTACCCTCGGGTCCGACCGTCGACTCCATCGTTGTCACCAGCTGCTCGCGGATCGCGTCGAGCGGCGGGTTCGTGACCTGCGCGAACGCCTGCTTGAAATAGTCGTACAGGAGACGTGAGCGTGCCGAGAGCACCGCGAGCGCGGAATCAGATCCCATCGACCCGACCGGCTCCTCGCCCGTCGTTGCCATCGGCGCGAGCAGCACGCGCAGATCCTCTTCCGTGTACCCGAACATCTGCTGGCGAAGCAGCACTGCCTCGGCGCTCGGCCGCGGCAGGTATGGAGGCGCCGGCAGATCGTTAATGTCGACGAGGTTCTCCTCGACCCACATGCCGTAGGGATGCGCCACCGCAAGCTCGCGCTTGATTTCATCGTCCGAAACGATGCGGCCTTGCGCGGTGTCCACGAGGAAGATGCGTCCCGGGTGCAGGCGCTCCTTGAGGACGATCTCCTCAGGCGCCAGGTCGAGTACGCCCACTTCGGACGCCATCACGACGAGGCCGTCACGGGTCACGCAGTAGCGCGACGGGCGCAGTCCGTTTCGATCCAGCACCGCGCCAATGACGGTGCCGTCCGTGAAGGCAATGCACGCGGGACCGTCCCACGGTTCCATCAGCGCCGAGTGGTACTCGTAAAACGCCTTGAGCTCCGGGCTCATGGATTCGTGCGCGGACCATGGCTCGGGGATCATCATCAGGATCGCGTGCGGCAGCGATCGCCCCGCCATGACGAGCAGTTCGAGGACGTTGTCGAACGTCGCCGTGTCGCTGCCCCCCTCGCGGATGATCGGCAGCAGCTTGCGCAGATCGTCGCCAAACAGCGGCGACCGCAGCAGGCCCTCGCGCGCCTTCATCCAGTTGATGTTCCCGCGCAGCGTGTTGATCTCGCCGTTATGGGCAATCAGCCGATAAGGATGCGCGAGCGGCCAGGATGGAAACGTGTTGGTGCTGAAGCGCTGGTGGACGAGCGCCAGCGCGGACTCCATCTCCTCGTCGAGCAGGTCCGGGAATGTCGGCGCGATCTGATCGGCCGTGAGCATCCCCTTGTAGATGAGCGTGCGCGAGGAAAGACTGACGATGTAGAACCGCTGTCGACCGGGCAGCGTGAGCTGATCGACCGCATGCTCGATGCGCTTCCGGATCACATAGAGCTTGCGCTCGAACGCGAGCGGGTCGGCGGCCAGCGCGGATTCGGTCGCGCGGCCAACGCCGATGAAGACCTGCTCGATCAGCGGGCTGGCGGCAACGGCGGACCCGCCCAGGTGGCTGTAGTCGACCGGCACCTCGCGCCAGCCGAGCAGCTCCTGCGCCTCTTCGGCAACCACGCGTTCGAAGACGCCGCGAACGGCATCACGCGTGTGAGGGTCGGTGGGCAGAAAGACAAGGCCGGCCGCGTATCGGCCCAGTTCCGGCAGTTCGATGTCGAGCGGTTCGGTCACCTTCCGCAAGAAGGCGTCCGGTGTCTGGATGAGGATGCCCGCGCCGTCCCCGGTGTTTGCCTCACATCCGCACGCGCCGCGGTGCTGCAAATTAATCAGCACCTTCAAGCCGCGAGCGATGACGTCATGCGAACGGCGTCCAGCGATGTCGACGACGAATCCCACGCCGCACGAATCGTGTTCGTGCGCGGGATCGTAGAGTCCGGAGGCCTGGGGAGGATCGATTTCGCGCATAGCGTCCCTGTTGCCTGCGTTTATCGCAGACCGGGACGCTCGTACCAAATAGAATGATCACATCGGAGTCATACGGCGATGAGATGGGTAGCCATCGATTGGGAGACTAACCGTCATCGGAAGACTTCCCATGCGTACGTCGCATGAGGGGCATGCGTGAGACGTTTGAGCCTCTGTCAGCTGCTCCTTTTCTCGAGTCGATTTCGCAACCTCGTGGCTTCCGGCTTTAGCCGAAAGACCGCGCGCTGACTTCCGCCTGAAGGCGGAAGCCACATGAGTGAGATGTTTTCTAGAGATCCCGCTCTCCTGTCCGGATGCGATAGGCCTGCTCGACAGGGATGACGAACACGCGGCCGTCGCCGATCTCGCCGGTGCGGCCGGCTTCGACAATCGCACGGATCGCCTCATCCACGATGTTGTCCGCCACCACGACTTCGATTTCCATCTTCGGCAGCAGGCTGACGTTGTACTCCTTGCCGCGGTAAATCGCGGTATGCCCCTTCTGTTTCCCATGGCCGCGCACCTCGGTGACGGTCATGCCCGACAGATTCAGCTTCGCGAGCGCATCCTTGACCTCGTCCACCTTATTGGGGCGGATGATGGCCTTCAGCAGCTTCATCAGTATCCTCCAGCGCGCGTTCGAGAGCGGAGGCGAGCGCCCGCTGCTCCGCATCGGAGAGCTTGGCGCCCCCCTTCGTAATGTGGAAGACGTCGATCGCCTTCGCCCCTTCGGTGGCGATGAGCACAAGATCGATTTCGCAGCCGGACGCGGACATCGCGGTGCCGATGCGATGCAGCAGGCCGAGCTGATCGGCCGCCACGATCTCGACAATCGTGTAGCGATTCGACGAGGAATTGTCGCAGTAGACGAGCGGCGTGACCTCGCTCGCGCGCCGCTTGCGGAGGCCGAGCTGACGGCGCCGCAGCCGATCCGCGACGTTCGCGCGTCCCGCAACCACGTCCTCGATGGCATGCAGTATTGCGTCTCTCGCATCGGGGTTCAATGCGAGGAACCGTTCGCCATCGGTGAACTGGAAGACGTCCAGGACGAGGCCGTTCGGGTTCGTCATCGCGTGACCGCGCAGGATGTCCATGCCGAACGACGACAGCACTCCACAGATGTTCGCGAAGAGCATCGGCTTGTCGAGCGTGACGACCGTCAGCTCCCAGGCGGTCTCTGCCTGGTCGAGCCGCAGGTGCACTTCGTCGGCGCGGATGTTTCGGGCAAGGCGGACGTGCTGGTAGACCGCCGCCCGCGGTACGAGCTGCAGGTACCGGCGCGGCAGTCCCTCGAGAAAAGCCGTCACTTCCGCAGCCGTCAAGTCCGTCGGGCGGCGCCTGACGCATTCGGTGACGGCGGCCTGCGTACGTTCGATTAGATCGTCGCCATATCCGTGCGTCAGCTGGTTATAGGTGTCGACATACAGGCGCCACAGGAGCTCTTCCTTCCAGCGCGTCAGCGTCGCCGGGCTGACCGCCTGCACGTCCGCGATCGTCATGAGGCACAGCATCTTCAGCCGGTCCTCGACGCCAACCGTCGCGGCAAAATCGCGCACGATTTCGGGATCTTCCGTATCGCGCCGGAATGCGACCTGCGACATCCGTAGGTGTTCGCGGATGAGAAACAGCACCGTGTCGCGCTGGGCTTCTAGGAGGCGGAGCTGATCGAGAAACCCTTCCGCGATCCGCACGCTTTCGGCGGCGTGGTCCTCCTCCTGCCACTTGCCCACGTCGTGCAGCAGAAGGGCCAGCACGAGCAGCTCCGGCGACGCCAGGTCGCGCAAGAGGGACGCGAATCGCTGCCGTTCCGGCGCCGCATCGGCCAGCCGCTCCAGGTTGCGGATCGTCAGCAGCGTGTGCTCGTCAACCGTGTACTTGTGGTAGAAGTCGCGCACCACCCGGCAGGTGATGGCGTGAAACGGCGGAATCATCCGGCTGAGGACGGTGGAGTCGTGCATTTCCGACAGCCGCGCGTAGAGTCCGGGGCGCGGCGTGAGGAAGTGCAGCAGCGCGCCGCGGTGCTCGGCGGTCGGGAAAAAATCGGCGAACTGAAACCGCTCGGCGTGGTGGCGCATCAGCGCCAGCGCCTCGTCCGACACGGACGAGGCGGAGTCGAGCGCTGACTGAAACAGCGCGAGCCATGTCGCCGGCTGAATGGCTGCCTTACGGTCGTCGATGAAACGGATACCGTCGCGGGTGCGGCCGGCATTGACCGCCACCGGCACCGGCGCACCGCGACGGGTCCGATCGAGCAGCCGGCTGACGCCGCGTGCGTGCCGGAAATAATCGGCCATCAGCGCTTCCACGCGCGGTTGTGCCGAACGGCCTGGATACCCGAGCATCTCCGCGAGTTGCTCCTGCATCTCATGCGTCAGCACGTTGTGGTTGCGGTGATGCGCGAGGTGCAGCATCGCGCGGATCCTGAGGAGAAAATCCTCCGCCTCCGCGAGGCAGGCGACGTCCTCCGGCCGCCGCAGCAGCGCGGGATCGGTGATCGCGGCAATCGTGCGGACCGCGGAGATGTCGCGCAGACCGCCCGGCGACTCTTTCACGTCCGGCTCGAGTTGATAGAGCGTGCCGTTGAACCCTGCGTGGCGCGCGTCGATCAGATCGGTCAGCGCACCAAGTACGTGCGCGTGCGTCGCAGGCACGTGAAACGCCGCCCGGCAACGGTCGAAGAGGGTCGGATCGCCCGTCACCAGGCGCGCGTCGGTCAACGCCAGAAGAAACTCCGGGTTGTCGACCTCCAGTTGCGCCAGCTCGTCGATCTCGCGAACCTGCTGGCCCACGGTCAGACCGGCATCCCACAGCGGATGCAGGATGGCGCGGAGGTAGCTCTCTTCGGCGTCGGCGATCGGCCCGCCGAACAGGACGAGGACGTCGAGATCGGAGAACGGACAGAGATGACGCCGGCCGTAGCCGCCAAGTGCGATGACGGCCACGGCGTGTTTGGGCGGCGGCGCTGCTTCCGCAAGCCGCCGAAGGTCTGTGTCGATGTGACTCGTGTAACGCTCGAGTGTTGTAGCTCCGCCTCCGCCGCGCAGGATGTCGTTGCCGACCTCCCGGCGGGCCTCATCGAGAAGCGAGCTAGCCTTTGGTGCTGAACGAATACAGCACTCCAAAACCAATGGAGGTTTGTGTCTTCTTGAACGCGCCGGAGCTGGTCTCGAACACCGGCGTGTCGGAGAACTCGTGCCGGTACTCGATACGCCAGATGAGCGTGTCCGAAGGCTTCAGTTCGATCGTGCCGGTGACTTCTTTCAGGGCCTGCGCGGTACCCGTCGTGAAACCGTCCGCGTCATCGTACCACTCGAACCGCGGCGATACGGCAAGCCATTTCAGCGCCTGCAGCTTCGCATAACCGGCAACGCCCTGCCAGCGCACCGGGACGCCGGCCGACGTGTCCTTGCCGTAATCATAGTTGGCCATGAGGCTCAGCGTGGGGCTCACCGTCCACGTCGCAATCGTGTCGGCGAGCTGCCGCCAGTCATCGTTATCCGACGGCTGTTCCGGCCCCGCCATGTAGTTCTGCACGATCGACAGGGCGGGCACGGGCTTGAACGCCACCTGCGCGCCGAACGTCTTGCCCGAGTTGTTCTCGACGACGTTGTTCCAGCCGTTCACGACCATGCCCATGACCGTGATCTTGTCGGTGACCGGATAGCTGAGGCGCACGCCGGAATGATAGTACGGGATCGCGAGCGAGAACAGCAGCGACCGGGAGTAGTTCCAGTTGTCCTTCGCCTCGATCACTTCGGCGCCATGCGGGGTCACGAACTTGCCCGCGTCGATCTGAAGCCCCTTGCCGAATGGCGCGAGATAACTGAGATATCCCTCTTCGATGTTCTGGATGAACTCGTTCTCTCCTGGCTCGAACGCATTTATCAACGACGAGGCCGGACCGAAATTGAATTTCACCTTGAACCCGGCGCGAGAGTCAGACGTGGCCGGCTTGGCGAGCCACACCTGCGCCATGTTGAAGGCGAACTGGTTGTGCTTCGTGTCGAAATTCCGGAACTGCGCGTCCCCGGAAGGTTTGGTCGAGTAGTAGTCGTAGTACGCGTCCACGAGGGCGCCAATCTCCGTCTGGCGGAAGAAGCTTTCCTGCGCGTCCGCGGCTGGAGGATCGGGGGGCGGCGGCGCTGGCGTCGCCGACGGTGAAGGGCCCGCGCTCTCCTGCGCGACGAGCGGCTGCGCGCTCAGGCAGAGGACGAGCGAGGCACTCAGTGCATAGAGCCATACCGACTTCACGTTTTTCATGCGGGTCAACCCTCCGCACGGCGCAGGGAGCAAGACGGACGCCCGTGGGATCGCGCGCGCGCGAACGCACGAATCGCCGCATGAACGTTGAGCGAACCTCCCGTGAATCGCGCGAAACTGCGCTGGCGCCGAACCGACACAAATGTCGATCGACCCCATGGAAATCAACATTCGTGTCGATACTCAACTCCTGGATCCCTGGTGAACGTGGACCGTTGATCGCGGAGGCAGCACGCGCATGCGGCGAGCAGGACGTTCGTTCGCCGGCAGCCGACACAAATGTCGATCTCGCAGGGACGGCTCGACATTTGTGTCGATTCTGGAACGCAGAATGCACGTGGTTCTCGAGGAGGGATCAAAAATGCCAGAACAGGAAACGCTGAGGCGCGCGCAGCGCGACAAGCAACAGGGAAAGGCCCCAAGCACGCAGGCGGGTGAATTCGTGCGCGAAGAGATGCACCACATCCGCGAAGGCAAGCACGGCGCGGCATCGACGAAGCAGGCAATCGCGATTGGACTGTCGAAGGCCCGGCGATCCGGTGTGGACCTGCCACCGCCGCCTTCGAGCGCGAAGCGCAGCACGAAGCGAAGCGCGGCATCGGCGACCCGCGCCGGGCGCAGCGGACGTAAGCCGTCCGCGACGCGGTCGCGCGCGACGAGCCGGGCACTCAAACGCCAGGGGCGGAGCGCAGCATCACGAAAGGCACTCTCGCGCCAGGCCCGGACCGCGGCGCGGCGCCGTTCGGCGACGTCCCGGAGCCAGGCGGCACGACGCGCCGCACGGACGAAGGCACAGACGCGTCGGCGTCGTGCCACCGCATAGCAGTCCCCGAGTCCCTAGCCGCGAGTCGCGAGAGCCCTGAGTCCCCAGCCCCGAGTCGCGCTTGCAGACCAGCGGCGTCGCAGCCTCACTTCCGTGCGGCCAGGCGCCGCTGCAGGATCCGTTTCGCCCGCTCGAGCTCGCGCTTGCGGGACGCGGACAGTTTCCGGCCTCCTCGATTGATGAAGTACTGAATCATCCGGATCCCGGATCCAAGTCCTTTCGGCGACACGTCCTTTCGCGCCATCGTCCTCGCAATCTGAGCCGCCGATCCGGAAAAGGTTCGCGCTGGCGGATGTGTCGAGTCGGTGGCGACGGTACGCACCCATCGTGTGCCTGAGCGTTTCGTCGCTCGTTTGCCCGAACGCTTCGTCGTCGTCATGTGATGCCGTTCCAGTCGAGATCAGGTTGACGAGCGGACGCGTGCAACCGATATTCCGCCGTATCAATTCCGTGGGTGGCAATCCCAGCAATGGGGGGTGGCTATGAAGATGCGCATCAGCTCACCGGCATTCACTGAAGGTCAGACCATCCCGGTGAAGTACACCTGCGATGGTGACGATGTTTCTCCGCCGATCGAGTGGAGCGGCGAACCGGAAGGAACGAAAAGCGTCGCGCTCATCTGCGACGACCCCGACGCCCCGTCGGGTACTTTCACCCACTGGGTGCTCTACGACATCGACCCGCGCACGCACAAACTCTCTGAAGGCGCCGCCAACGTCGGAAAGACCGGGCAAAACAGCTTCAGACGACAGGGCTTCGGCGGCCCATGCCCACCCGCGAAGGATGCCGCGCACCGATACGTGTTTCACGTGTACGCGCTGGACGTCGAGTCGATGGGCAAGCCTGGACTATCGCGGGAAGCCGTGGCGTCCGCGATGCGGGGGCACGTCCTCGCTGAGGGGGAACTGATGGCTAAGTATCAGCGCCTCAAGCACTAGCTGGTGCCGCTCAACGTGACGCGTCATCCAGATTATGACGAGGCGGTGACCCGATAGAGGTGGGTGGCCGAGCGGATGAAGAGCGCACGGTCGGCGATGGCCATCGACGCGAGCGTGACTCCGTCGAGCTGGTTGCGCGCGAGTGCCCTGAATTGAGGGCCCGGTTGGATGACGGTGGTCGTCCCATCTTCGCTGAGGAAGTAGATTCTGCCGTCCGCGTATACAGGTGATGCGGAGAACCCGCCGCCGAGGCGTTCCTGCCAGCGCACTTCGCCAGTCTTCGCATCGAGGCACGACGCGATTCCACCATCGTTCACGATGTAGAGGTCGTCTCCGACCGCGAGCGGTGAGGGCGTGAGCGGCGCTCCACGCCGCAGCGCCCAGGCGACGTGCGTTTTGGTGACGTTGCCGGTCCCGTCCGGGCGGACGGCGAGCAGAGAGGGCTGATTGAAACCAGTCGCGATGTAGACCAGCCCATGTGCGTAGACGGGGCGCGGCACGTTGGAGAATCCATCCGCGTACTCGACGCGCCAAATTTCCTTGCCGGTCATCGGCTCGTATGCCGTCGCGCGATATGCACCGATGCTGATCAGTTCGTCACGATCGCCGACACGGATGACGAGCGGCGTCGAGTACGCCTGGTCGAACGGCACGCGTCGCAACGCCTTCCATCGAATCTTGCCGGTGCGTGTATCGAGCGCGGCCACGAACGCGGCGTCGCCACCGTCGCAGTTCACGATGAGCAGGTCGCGGTAGAGCGCCGGCGAGCCGCCGCTGCCGTGCTGAGATTCGTACGGCAATCGCGTCCGCCACACGACATCGCCGGCGGTGGTCAGCGCGGCAGTGCCATCGGCGCCGAAATGCACGTAAACACGATTGCCGTCGACGATTGGTGTGGGGGACGCACGAGTGTTCTTGGGATTGAGCGCACCGGGGTGCTCGACCTGGAAGAGCTCGACGTTGACGACCTCGCGCCCTGTCGCCTCGTCAAACGCGATCGCGCGGAGGGACACGCCGCGAGCGTTCCGCGACCCTCGCTGCGCCTCAACGGCCGTCGTCACCCACACACGCCCGCCGGCAACGGCCGGCGAGGACCAGCCCGAACCGGGCACGGGAACTTTCCAGGCGATGTTGCGTGATTCGCTCCATTCGAGCGGCAGAGCGCGATCGTCGGAGTGTCCCTGCCCCGTCGGACCGCGGAACTCCGGCCACTGGCTGCGCAGATCGATCGATGCGACTGCACAGAACACGACCGTGCACGTCACTCGGACCAGCCAGCCTGGGTGGTGAGCCATGAGCCCTCGGCCATGTGGTAGCATTCCGCGCCATGGCCCGGCAAGCCCGTCAGCTTGCGGACACGCGATCGGCCCTGGCCATTCGCCGCGTCGCCAACTCGAAGTGTCGCCTCTGTATCTGTAGATAGTCTCCTGCGACGCGCGTGTCGCGGGAGATGCGCTCAAACATTCCGCTCAAAGTTCAAGATGGGCAGCCGCGCAGGGTGCGCAGCCGCGCAGGGTGCGCTGAGTGCGCGGGGTGCGCAAGGTGCGCCGCTGGAAGAATGACTGGAGGACATCATGAGCCAGGTGCTGCATGAAGTGCTCGATGCGAACGAGCATTATGTCGACTCATTTGGCGTCAGGGCGTCGCTGGCGATGCCGCCGGCGCGGAGATTTACGATTCTCACCTGCATGGACGCGCGGCTCGATCCGGCGAAGTTCGCCGGGCTCGCCGAGGGAGACGCGCACGTGATCCGCAACGCGGGGGGGCGCGCGAGCGACGATGCCATCCGGTCGCTGGTGATCTCGCACAAGCTGCTGGGCACGCGTGAATGGTTCGTCATCCATCACACGAACTGCGGCATGGAGTTCTTCACCAACGACGTGATGCGCGGCCTGCTCGCGAAGAGCCTCGACACGGCCGAACTCCGTAACGGGCAATGGGTAGATGTCGGAAGAGGACCAGGGTCGCGCGCGGGTGAATTCATCGAGTGGCTGACGATCCCCAACCAGAAGCAGAGTGTCGTTGACGACGTGACGCGGATCAGGAAACACCCGCTCGTCCCGGCGGGGATTGCGATCTACGGCTACATCTACGACGTGACCACGGGTCGCCTCGTTGAAGTGCCGGAGGCGACGACCGCAGGGCGCGCCATCGACGTTGCTGGCCTTGGAGCGGCTGTCACTTAATTACGGTCGTAGAAAGGAGGCGGCTCTATCCCGAGCGCGCGCAGGTACACGTATCCCTGGCCGCGATGATGAATCTCGTTGTCGATGACATAGAGAATGAGGTCGTGGAGGACGCCGGGGTACTGACCGAACGCGGTGAGCGTGTCCTGGAAGCGCTCGGGCGGGAGCTGCCGCCACAGGGCATCGAGCTGCTCGGTGCTCTCGTCCCAAAGACGAAGCAGCTCGTCCTTCGGCCGCGGTCCGCGGCTGCTCGATGTGTTCCAGTTCCCGGAGACCGCGCCTCGCAGCATCGGCACGCCCATCGACAGCATCTCCAGCGCGAGCTCGCCGAACGGACGCATCCCTCCTACCGAGAAGGTGAAGAGCTTGTCGTCCGGAAAGGCCTCGATCACCCGGCGCGTCAGCCGGCGGTGGCCCTGCCAGTGCGCCAGCAACGCGTCTGGCGTAATGAATGGCTGCTGATCAGTGGACACGAGACCTCCTGTTCGAGTGCTGAGCATAGCCCTGAATGCACACAGGCGGGGCCGAGCCACCCATTTCCCAGATCCTCCGTCTAAAGCCGTGATCGCGGGAGGTGCGAATGAGCAGGCTCGGGCAGGACCTTCGCTACGCGGCGCGCGCGGCGGTTCGGACGAAGTCGGTCGCCTTGCTCGCGATTGTCGCCTTCGCGCTGGGGATTGGCGTGACGACCGCGGTCTTCAGCATCTTCAACGGCGTCCTCCTGGCGCCGCTGCCGTTCCCGGATCCGCAGGAACTCGTGTTCGTGTTCGATACGCAGCCGGCGTGCGCGACCTGCCCCGCCTCCTTCCCGAAGTTCAACGACTGGAAAACGCGTAACCAGGTGTTCGCGGCGATCGGCGGATCATCGCAGGCCTCATTCGTGATGACCGGCACCGGCGCACCGGAGCAGGTCAACGCGGCAGCCACGACCGCGTCGCTGATGGATGTCTTCCGCGTCCAGCCACGGCTCGGGCGCTGGTATACCGAGCAGGAGGATCAGCCAGGCGGCCCGAAGGTGGTCGTCCTCGATTACAAATTCTGGCAGCGCCGCTTCAATGGCGACCCGTCGATCGTCGGCCAGCGTCTGCTGTTCGACGGCGAACCGTTCGAGGTCATCGGCGTCATGCCGGCCACGTTCGTACACCGCAACGCTGACGTCTACATCCCGCAGCAGCGGAAGCTCGATCCCTCGACTCGCGGCAGTCACTTTCTCGTCACCTACGCACGGCTGAAGAAAGGCGTCACGGTGGACCGTGCGACGCGCGAGATGCGCGCGCTCGGTGTGACACTCGCTCAGGAGTTCGGGCACAACCACGGGATCGACGTGCGGTCCTACTATGAAGTGGCCGTCGGCGCCGTCCGCACGCCACTGCAGATCCTGCTTGGCGCGGTGCTGTTCGTCCTGCTGATTGCCTGCGCCAACGTGGCGAACCTGTTACTTGCCGCAGGCCTGGCACGTCGCCGCGAGATCGCGGTACGCCTGGCCCTTGGCGCAAGCCGCACGGCCATCGCGCGGCAGCTCGTCGCGGAGGCTTTGATGCTGGCGTTCGCCGGCGGCATCCTGGGCCTGCTGGCCGCGATCTGGATCGTGCGCGTCTTTACCGTGCTCGCGGCAAACACCCTCCCGCGCGCCGCCACGATCCAGATCGACGGCCGCGTGCTGGCGTTTACCGCGGTCACGTCCATTGCCGTTGGCAGCGTCTGCGGACTCTCGCCGCTGCTGCGTCTGCGGCTGCGCACGCTGACGGAGGCGTTGCGCGAAAGCGATACGCGGACGGCAAGCGCGGGTGGCGCGACGTTCGGCAACGGCCTTGTCATCGGCGAGATTGCGGTCGCGTTCGCACTGCTCGTAGGCGCGGGGCTGCTGGTGAAGAACCTGATGCTGCTCGAGCGTCGCGATGCCGGGATCCGCACGGACCATGTCATCGCGTTCGACATCTCGCCGTCGAGCCCGCGCTACAAGGAGAACGCATCGGCGAGCACGTTCTATCGATCGCTTCACGAGCGCCTCGCGCAGCTTGGCGGCGTGCAGCACGTTGGTCTCATCAGCCACCTGCCGATGTATCGCTTTGGCAACAATGGCGAAATGATCCGCGAGGGAGGCAATCCCTGGGGTCCGAGCGAGAACCCGCTCGTCGAGTATCGCTACATGTACGGCGATTACTTGAAGGCGCTCGGGACCCCGCTGATGCGTGGCCGCGTGCTCGACCGCCGCGACGGCGTGAAGTCAAACAACGTGCTGATCAACCAGGCGATGGCGGAGAAGTTCTGGCCGAACGAGGATCCCATCGGCAAACGGTTCGGCCAGGGATCCGATGCCTCGAAGTACTACACCGTTGTCGGGGTCGTCGGAAACATCCGGTCGTTCGGGCTGGCGCGACCAACGCCGTACGAGTTCTACCGGACGACCGACCAGGTGCCGCCGCGCAACATGACCGTCGTGATGCGTTCGAGCGGCGTCGAACCCTCGTCGCTGGTCCCCGGCGCGCGTGCGGTCGTCTCGAGCCTCGATCCCGACCTGCCGGTCACGGCGGTGCAAACGATGGAAGACGTGGTGAGCGCGTCGGTCGGACAGCCTCGTCTGTTGTCGGCGCTGTCGGGGCTCTTCGGCGCGCTTGCCGGGCTGCTGGCGATGGTGGGCGTCTACGGCGTCACGTCGTACAACGTGCGACGTCAGCGGCGGGAGTACGGCATCCGGCTCGCGCTCGGCGCCGAACCCGCCGCGGTGCGTCGACTCATCATCCGTCGCGGCGCGGTTGTCGCGGCAGTCGGGATCGCTCTTGGCACCGTCTTCGGCCTGGCGTTGATGCGACTGCTCGCGTCGATGCTGAACGATGTGAAGCCAACGGACCCGTCGGTCTTCCTGATGAACGCGGTGGTGGTGCTGCTCGTCACGATGGCCGCGTGCTACTTCCCCGCCCGCGCCGCCGGCCGCGTCGATCCAGCCCGGGTCTTGCGGAATGAATGAATGGCGGCTGGCTGTCCCCTTTATTTGCGAAAAAAGGGGGCTGTCCCCTTTTTTTGTGTGCCCGCCGCGCCAGGGCAGGGTCTGGATATACTGCGGCTTTCCGGCATCATCTCCCAGCGCCGGCGGCAATCACAAGAAACTCATGGACCGAGGTCTTCGGCATGATCGTCAAACAGTTCTACCTGAATTGCCTGGCGCACGCCTCCTACCTGATTGGGGACGACAAGACCCGGACGGCGGCCGTCGTCGATCCGCGGCGCGACATCGAACCCTATCTCGAGGAAGCCGGGCGTCTTGGGTTGCGCATCCGCCACGTGCTGCTGACACACTTTCACGCGGATTTCATCGCCGGGCACCTGGAGCTTCGCGAGCGGACCGGCGCGACGATATACCTGGGCGCGTCGGCGCGCGCGGAGTACGCCTTCACGCCGATGAAGAACGGCGAGTCGATCGCATTCGGCGACGTGCGCCTCGAAGTGCTCGAGACGCCGGGTCACACACCGGAATCGATCTCGATTCTCGTGTTCGACCTGGCGCACGATGCGACTCGCCCGCACGGGGTGCTGACAGGCGACACGTTGTTCGTTGGCGATGTCGGACGGCCGGATCTGCGCGCGGCGCTGGGGTGGTCGGCCACCGATCTCGGACGCATGTTGTACGACTCGGTGCGGACCAAGCTTCTCCCGCTTCCTGACGAGACGTCTGTGTACCCGGCGCATGGCGCGGGATCGCTGTGCGGCAAAAGTCTCAGCAAGGAGACCGTGTCCACGATTGGCGAGCAGCGCCGATCGAACTATGCCCTGCAGCCGATGTCGCGCGATGAGTTCGTCGCGATCGTGACCGCCGATCAGCCCGACGCGCCCCCTTACTTCACGTACGACGCGGTGCTGAACTCGAAGGAGCGCCCGACGCTCGAGGCCATGTTGCAGAAGGTGCTCAATCCGCTGTCGATCGACGACATTCGCACGTTGCACGAGGCAGGCGCACAGATACTCGACACACGAGAACCGGATCAGTTCGCCGAGCGTCACATGACCGGCAGTATCAACATCGGCCTGGGCGGGCAGTACGCGACGTGGGCCGGCACCATGCTCTCCCGCGAGCTGCCGATCGTCATCGTTGCCGACCAGGGCCGCGAGGAAGAAGCCGCCACCAGGCTGGGACGAATCGGGTTCGAGAACATCGCTGGATACCTCGACGGAGGGATTGACGCCTTGAGTGACGCGCCGGAGCTTCTCGCACGAACCCACCGGGTGACCGCCGTCATGGTCGCGGAGGATCTCGCGTCGCGGGTGCCGCCGCCCCTCGTGCTGGATGTTCGGACGCCGCACGAGTGGCAATCCAAGCAGATCGCGGGAAGCATGAACGTGCCGCTGAACCAGCTCCAGGCACGGCTGTCGGAGTTGCCGCGGGAGCGCTCCATCGCGGTCCACTGCGCGAGCGGGTACCGCTCCTCCATCGCCACCAGCGTGCTTCAGCGGCTTGGGTTCTCACATGTGACCGAACTCAAGGGCGGAATCGCCGCCTGGGAAGCGGCACAGCTGCCTGTATTCGCCTCGGGCACCGCGCCGGGCAGGCCCGCGTCTGACGCGACCCCTGCATGAACGAGCTGCACCGTCATCGAGGCCCGGGACACAGTCGCGCGCATGTGTGTGCCTCTCGAGAAACCGGTCCTGATCCCGGGCGATTCTAAGAATGGAGTGCCGTCGCCGCTCGAGGATCGGCCGCAACCTCTTTCATGACCCGCAGCGCGACTTCCAGGAGTCCACGCGCGTCGAAAAGAAAACTGGCGGCGTCGCCAACCTTCCCGCCGCGATTGGTCGTCTGCTCGAGATATGTGTCCACCAGGCGCGCAAAGAATCGGTCAGGCCAATTCGGGTGGACACCGTCACCGGACGTATCGAACTCCTCCATGTCGCGCCACACGCGGCTGCCGTTCTCCTCAACGGGCACTTTGTACTTCGCGACCCGCTTTCCGGGAATGTCGGCGATGTGTTCGGCGTAGTGGAGGAACGTCACGGTGTCGTGATCGCAGCCAAGCAGCAGGATCTTTCCATCGAGCCGAGCAAATCGATCGAGCGCCGACCCTTCCCCGAACGCGTAGCTCCACGGCTGGCTGGAGATCAAGTGCGCCGCGTGCCTTCCCCACACGACGAAGCGGGCGACGTGACGATTGACGATGGAACCTGGATACGTGCGCAGGAACTCGACGAGCGTGCCGTTGTCGCGCTGCGATCGGGCCGTTAGAGGATCGAAGGGCGGAAGCTTCTCGAGGACCTCGCGTTCCTGATCTGCCGTGAGATTGCCGCGGCCGACCTCGTCGTAGTACTGCGGGCAGCTGGCGTACATCACCAGCGTGCCCTCCGCAGTCAGCGCGTCCTTCAGTGCGAGGTGAATCTGGTCGGGCCCACCGGCGACTTCGCCGACGGCACGCACCGATGCATGAACCATCACCGTGTCGCCCGGTGCAACGCCCAGCCGGCGAAATCCGTTCGCCAGGTCTTCTCTCGAGTGCATGGTGCAGGTTTACCGGCGGGAGGCGGCGGAAACCGCCGCGCGCGATCAGGGCTTCGCCGGACTCACCTTCGATCGGGCGAGCGGCAGCGCGCTGGCGGTCGCCAGATCGTGCGCGCTCGTCAACGCGATCTTTCGATAAGTCTCCTTCGCGTCTGCCAGGTTGCCCAGGTTTTCGTACGTCTGCGCGAGCAGGTTCCGCACCGATGTGTCGTTCGCATCCGCCGCCTGCAATCGCGGCAGCGCGCTCTTGTAGTTGTCGTCGTAGAACGCAATGTAGCCGGCAAGGTACGGATACACGCCAGCCTGATCGTGAATGACCCCCCTGCTAAAGATCCCCTCGATGTTCTTCAAGTGTTCGAGCGCAACCGCATTCGCACCGCGACGCGCGGACAGGCGCGCACGCGCGTGCGCATCGCGCAGCTGCCACACGGTCCGGCGCTCGGGCTCGGGATTTCGCTGCTCTCGCGTCGCGGCGCGGCCGGTATTGTACCAATTCAGCGCATCGGTGTACTCGCCGGCCTCCAGGCAGATGTCCCCGGCCTCGTAAGCGACCTCGCTGGCGGTTATGAAGTCCTTGCGGGCAAGCAAATCGTTGTACACCGCGGTTTCGTACTTCAGCGCTTCCTTGCAGTTGTTTTCAAACGCGTACGAAATCGCGATCGACCGGCGCGCCGACATCTTCGCCTCGGGCGTCGGGGCGACCTCGATCGCCTTGTTGAAGTAAGTCCGCGCGTCTGCGTAGCGTCCCACCAGATCCGACACGACACCGGCCTGGTGATTGGCTTCAAACGAACGCGGCGTTGACGTCACGGCCTGGCGCGCAATTGTGAGCGCCTTCTCGTGTTTACCCTCGCGCAGCGCCGCCTCACTCTGCTTGACGAGGTCGGTCGCGGGCGTTTTCGCAGGCGGTGCTTGCGCGGAGAGGCTCACGACCAGAGCGGCCAGGCCGAAAGGCAGGATCCCGATGAGCTGCATGGGGCGATTATGCCATCGTTGTCCTGCCTGTCGGTCGATCACACAGTGCGAAATTTGTAATTCCGCCTGGTGTTCTAGCTCTATTTGCCAATCGGGTTGATCTGCGCCGCGGTCAGCTGGGCCTTCCATTCAGCCGGCAGCTGCTGCACCCAGCCGTTGTAGGGCACGGGAATCGCCAGCACGCCCTGACCACCCATGCCGGCAAGTCCGACGACCTTGTCGTCGCTGGCAGTCGCAGCGTTCCCCGTCATCAGTACGCGGCCAGCGACTTTCGCATCGGTGAAGTCGCCGTCGCCGTTGGGATCGGCATCAACCACCGTCAGTACGTTCGCGAACTTGTTCGCGACGTACGCGTAATACCCGCCCCCCTTCTTCGCGCCGAACTGCACGCCGTGCGTGCCGGCTTCCCCATGCAGCATCGCCACGGGCTGGTCGGTCTTCGTGTCCGTGATGACAATGGTCGCGGTGAGCGTGTTGGCGGTGACCATGTACTTGCCATCCGGGCTCACCGGCGTCTGAATGGGCAAGCCACCGACCGGACCCGTGATGGCGCCGGTGATCGGGTCGTAGTGCTTGATCAGATCGATTGTTCCGAGCACGTTCCCCGTCGCGGTCTCGATGATGGTGATGGTGTTATCGAGGAAGTTCGCGACGTAGTACT
>JBKOZS010000197.1:0-12277 GCA_046726015.1 Acidobacteriota bacterium | reverse complement strand
GAACATGTTCTTCAACCCGCAGAAGTACGACTTCTCGCGCGTCGGCCGGCTGAAGCTGAACACCAAGCTGAAGCTGAACACGCCGCTCGACGAGAAGATCCTGCACCCGCAGGACTTCTACGAGGTGATCAAGTACCTGCTGAAGTTGCGGCGATTCCCGGCCAACGTCGACGACATCGATCACCTCGGCAACCGCCGCGTCCGCTCCGTCGGCGAGCTCCTCGAGAACCAGTTCCGCATCGGGCTGGTCCGCATGGAGCGCGCCATCAAGGAGAAGATGTCGGTCTACCAGGAAATGGCGACCGCGATGCCGCACGACCTGATCAACGCGAAGCCGGTCATGGCCGCGATTCGCGAGTTCTTCGGGTCGTCGCAGCTCTCGCAGTTCATGGACCAGACGAACCCGCTGTCGGAAGTCACGCACAAGCGGCGCCTGTCGGCCCTCGGGCCCGGCGGCCTGTCGCGCGAGCGTGCAGGGTTCGAGGTTCGCGACGTGCACCCGACGCACTACGGCCGCATCTGCCCGATCGAGACGCCTGAAGGTCCGAACATCGGCCTCATCTCGTCGCTGTCGTGCTACGCGCGGATCAACGAGTTCGGGTTCATCGAATCGCCGTATCGCAAGGTCAAGGACGGCCGGGTCGTCGACTACGTGATCATCACCAACGCCGGCGGCAACACCAAGTACAAGGTCGGCGACATCGTCGAGGCCGGCGATGTCGGCGCGGACAAAGGGGAGCCCGGTGCGGGCGGACGCCGCCGCCGCGGCCTCGAGTACGAGCCGTACTCCTATTACCTGTCCGCCTGGGAAGAGGACCAGTACGTCATCGCGCAGGCGAACGCGCAGGTCGACGACAACGGCCGGTTCTCGACCGACCGCGTCAACGCGCGCCAGGCGGGCAACTTCATTCTCGCCGAGCGCAACAAGGTCGACTTCATCGACGTGTCGCCGAAGCAGCTCGTGTCCGTCGCCGCTTCGCTCATCCCGTTCCTCGAGAACGACGATGCGAACCGCGCGCTGATGGGGTCGAACATGCAGCGCCAGGCCGTTCCGCTGCTGCGGGCCCGTGCGCCGTATGTCGGCACCGGCATGGAGTACATCACCGCGCGTGACTCGGGAGCGTGCATCGTCGCGCGCCGCTCGGGCACGGTGGACTACGTCGACTCCCAGCGCATCGTCGTGCGCGTCGAGGGCGAGAGCGAGTCGATGTCGCGCGAAATGGGCGCCGACATCTACCCGATGACGAAGTTCAAGCGGTCGAACCAGAACACGTGCATCAACCAGAAGCCGATCGTCCGCGTGGGCCAGAAGGTCCACAAGGGGCAGATCCTGGCGGACGGCCCGTGCACGGAGCTCGGCGAGCTCGCGCTCGGCCGGAACGTGCTCGTCGCGTTCATGCCGTGGCGTGGCTACAACTTCGAGGACGCGATCCTGGTCTCGGAAAAAGCGGTGAAGGAGGACGCCTACACGTCCATCCACATCGAGGAATTCGAGATCGAAGCACGTGACACGAAGCTCGGGCCGGAAGAAATCACCCGCGACATCCCCAACGTCGGCGAAGGCTACCTCGCAGACCTCGACGAGAGCGGCATCATCCGGATTGGCGCGTCGGTCAAGCCGGGCGACATCCTGGTGGGCAAGGTCACGCCCAAAGGCGAGACGCAGCTCACGCCGGAAGAGAAGCTGCTCCGCGCGATCTTCGGCGAGAAGGCGGGCGACGTCCGCGACGCCTCGCTGGTCTGCCCCCCGGGCATCGAAGGCATCATCGTTGGCGTGAAGATCTTCTCGCGCAAGGGTATCGAGAAGGACGAGCGCGCCAAGGCCATCGAGAACGACGAGCTCGAGATGATGGAGAAGAACCTGCAGGACGAGATCCGCATTCTTCACGACGAAGTGAAGAAGCGCGTGATCGGCATGCTGCAGGGACAGCAGTCGCGCGCGGACCTGTATGACGATCAGGGTCGCGACCGCCTGTTGCGCAAGGGAACGGATCTGACGGCCGACGTGCTGCAGAACCTCCCCTACGAAGCGATTGTTCGCCTGAAGGTGCAGACCGACGATCCGCGGCTCGAGGAAGACCTCCGCGAGCTCGAGGAGCGCACGGAGCGCCAGGTGGAAGTGATCCGGAACCAGTTCGAGGAAAAGAAGGAGAAGGTTCGTCGCGGCGACGAGCTGCCTCCGGGGGTCATCAAGCTGGTGAAGGTGTACGTGGCGATGAAGCGCAAGCTGTCGGTCGGCGACAAGATGGCCGGCCGCCACGGCAACAAGGGCGTCATCGCGCGCATCCTGCCGGAAGAGGACATGCCGTACCTGCCGGACGGCACGCCGGTGGAAGTCGTGTTGAATCCGCTCGGTGTTCCGTCGCGTATGAACGTCGGCCAGATTCTCGAGACGCACCTCGGGTGGGCCGCGCACGCGCTCGGCCTCTACTTCGCGACGCCGGTCTTCGACGGCGCGACCGAGCCCGAGATCAAGCACTGGCTCGAAGAGGGCGGTCTGCCGAAGAGCGGCAAGACCCGGCTCTACGACGGCATGACGGGCAACGAGTTCGAGCAGGACGTGACGGTCGGCTACATCTACATGCTGAAGCTGTCGCACCTGGTCGACGACAAGATCCACGCGCGCTCGATCGGGCCGTACTCGCTGATCACCCAGCAGCCGCTGGGCGGCAAGGCGCAGTTCGGCGGCCAGCGGTTCGGCGAAATGGAGGTCTGGGCGCTCGAAGCCTACGGCGCGGCACACATCCTCCAGGAGCTGCTCACTGCGAAGTCTGACGATGTGACCGGCCGCGCGAAGATCTACGAGGCGATCGTCAAGGGCGACGCGTCGTTCCAGCCGGGTCTCCCGGAATCGTTCAACGTCCTCATCCGCGAGCTGCAGGCGCTCTGTCTCGACGTCGAGCTGATGAAGACGAAGAAGAAGTTGGTCGAACCAGAAACGCCGGTCGAAGAGACGACCCCGGCGTTGACGGAAGGATAACTGACGCACATGAGACCATCTTTCGATACACGCGGCTCACTGACCACCGACTTCGACGCGATCCGCATCTCGCTGGCATCGCCGGAGAAGATCCTCTCCTGGTCGCACGGCGAGGTCACGAAGCCGGAGACGATCAACTACCGCACGTTCAAGCCGGAACGGGACGGGCTCTTCTGCGCGAAGATCTTCGGTCCCGTCACCGACTGGGAATGCCTGTGCGGCAAGTACAAGCGGATGAAGCACCGCGGCGTCATCTGCGACAAGTGCGGCGTCGAGGTCACGCAGGCCAAGGTGCGGCGTGAACGCCTTGGCCACATCACACTGGCGACTCCCGTCAGCCACGTGTGGTTCTTCAAGGGGCTGCCGAGCCGCATCGGCCACCTGCTCGACATCTCGCTGCGCGATCTCGAGCGCATCCTGTACTTCGAGGCGTACGTCGTCATCGAGCCGGGCGACACTGACCTCAAGCCCAACCAGCTGCTGAACGAGGATCAGTTCCGCAAGGCGCGCGAGGACTACGGACAGAAGTTCCGCGCGCAGATGGGCGCTGAGGCGATCAAGGAGCTGCTGCGCCGCGTCAACGTGGAGCGGATGGCCCAGGAACTCCGCGACAAGATGCGCGGGGAGAACTCGGTCCAGAAGAAGCTGAAGTACGCCAAGCGTCTCAAGGTCGTCGACTCGTTCCGGAAGTCCACCAACAAGCCGGAGTGGATGATCCTCGACGTGATCCCGGTCATTCCGCCCGAGCTTCGCCCGCTGGTGCCGCTCGACGGCGGCCGCTTCGCGACCTCGGACCTGAACGATCTCTATCGCCGCGTCATCAACCGTAACAACCGGTTGAAGAAGCTGATCGAGCTCAAGGCGCCGGACGTCATCATCAGAAACGAAAAGCGCATGCTGCAGGAAGCGGTCGATGCGCTGTTCGACAACGGCCGCCGCGGCCGCGTGCTGCGCGGGGCGAACAATCGTCCGCTGAAGTCGCTGAGCGACACGCTCAAGGGCAAGCAGGGACGGTTCCGCCAGAACCTGCTCGGCAAGCGCGTCGACTACTCGGGCCGTTCGGTCATCGTCGTCGGGCCGGAGCTGAAGCTGCACCAGTGCGGGCTGCCGAAGAAGATGGCGCTCGAGCTGTTCAAGCCGTTCATCTACAACAAGCTCGAAGAGCGGGGTCTCGTCGCCACGATCAAGCAGGCGAAGGAGATGGTCGAGCAGCAGCGGCCGGAAGTGTGGGACATCCTCGAGGAAGTCATCCGCGAGCATCCCGTGCTGCTGAACCGCGCGCCGACGCTGCACCGCCTGGGCATCCAGGCGTTCGAGCCGGTACTGGTCGAAGGCAAGGCAATCCGGATCCATCCGCTCGTTTGCACGGCGTTCAACGCCGACTTCGACGGCGACCAGATGGCCGTGCACATCCCGCTCGCGCCGGAAGCGCAGATCGAGGCATCGGTGCTGATGATGTCCTCGAACAACATCCTGTCGCCGGCCAGCGGTCAGCCAATCGCCATCCCGTCGCAGGACGTCGTGCTCGGGTGCTACTACCTGACGAAGTCGAAGCCGGGCGCGAAGGGCGAGGGGCGTGCGTTTGGCACCCCCGACGACGTCGTGCTCGCGCTGGAATCGGGTGAGCTGGAGACGCTGACGCCGATCCGGCTGCGCATCAGCGGCGAGCTGATCGACCTGACCGTCGCACGCGACGACCAGGGCGTGCAGTACGCCGAGGTGCAGAACGTCGAGAACAAGGTGATCAACACGACGGTCGGCCGCGTCATCCTGAACACGGCGCTGCCGAAGCCGATGCCGTACGTGAACGGCCTGCTGAAGAAGAAGGGACTCCAGCAGCTCGTGCAGTACTGCTACCTGCGGTTCGGCCTCGAGAAGACCGTCGAAATGCTCGACTCGCTCAAGAACCTCGGGTTCACGTATGCGACCCGCTCAGGCCTGTCGATCGGCATCGACGACCTCGTGATCCCGACCGAGAAGGCGGCGCTCGTCGAGCGCGCGCGCGACGAAGTGATCAAGGTCGAAGGGCAGTACCTCGAAGGGGCGATCACCAACGGTGAGCGCTACAACAAGGTCATCGCCGTGTGGTCGGACGTCACCGAGAAGATCGCGGACGAGATGTTCTCGGAGATGGAGGAGCTCGATCACTCCGGGCGCAATTTCAACCCGGTGTACATCATGGCCGACTCGGGCGCCCGTGGCTCGAAGCAGCAGATCCGCCAGCTGGCGGGCATGCGCGGCCTGATGGCGAAGCCCTCGGGTGAAATCATCGAGACCCCGATCACGTCGAACTTCCGTGAAGGGCTGACGGTTCTGCAGTACTTCATCTCCACGCACGGCGCCCGCAAGGGTCTCGCCGACACGGCGCTGAAGACGGCGGACTCGGGCTACCTCACCCGCCGGCTCGTCGACGTCGCGCAGGACGTCATCATCCACGAGATCGATTGCGGGACGATGGACGGGATCGACGCGCGGGCGATCGTGGAGTCGGGCGAAATCATCGAGCCGCTGCGCGACCGCATCATCGGCCGCGTCACGCTCGAGCGCATCGTCGATCCGTTCACCAGTGACGTCATCATCGAGGCGAACGAGGAGATCGACGAAGAGAAGGCCACCGACATCCAGGAAGCGGGCATCGAGAAGGTCCGCATCCGCTCGGTGCTGACCTGTGCGAGCCGTCGCGGCTGCTGCGCGAAGTGCTACGGCCGCGACCTCGCGACCGGGCGCCTCGTCGAGCTCGGCCTCGCGGTGGGTGTCATCGCCGCGCAGTCGATCGGTGAGCCGGGCACGCAGCTCACCATGCGCACGTTCCACATCGGCGGCACGGCCTCGCGCGTGTCCGAGCAGTCGACGCTGGATGCGAAGCACGCGGGCACGGTCCGTTACCAGGGGCTGCAGGTCGTGGAGGCGAAGGGCACGGGCGAGAACGCCGGTCAGCTCGTCGTCATGAACCGCACCGGGTCCGTTGTCATTCAGGACGCGAAGGGGCGCGATCGCGAGCGCTACCCGATCGTCTACGGCGCGCGCCTCAAGGTGCGCGACGGCCAGCAGGTCGAGCAGGGCACAGTGCTCGTCGAGTGGGATCCCTACACCTTCTCGATCCTCACCGAGGATGCGGGGTCGGCGAAGTACAAGGACCTCATCACCGACGTCACCTTCCATGAGGAAGTGGACGAGGTCACCGGCCTGTCGCGGAAGATCGTCGTGGACAGCCCCGACGAGAAGAAGCAGCCGATGATCGAAATCCGCGACAAGGCGGGCAAGGTGACGCGCAAGTACCACATGCCGTCACACGCCCACCTCATGGTCGAGGATGGCGACAACGTCTTCGCCGGCCAGGTGCTGGCGAAGATTCCGCGCGAGACCACGAAGACGAAGGACATCACGGGCGGCCTGCCGCGCGTGGTCGAGCTGTTCGAAGCGCGCAAGCCGCGCGAGACCGCCGTCATCTCGGAGATCGACGGCGTGGTGCGGCATGGCGGCATCGTCAAGGGTCAGCGGAAGATCATCATCGTTCCGGAAGAGGGTGGCGGCGAGCCGCGTGAGTACTCGCTGCCGCGCGGCGTGCACGTGAACGTGCAGGAAGGCGA
Source organism: Acidobacteriota bacterium (assembly GCA_046726015.1). GTDB lineage: Bacteria > Acidobacteriota > Vicinamibacteria > Vicinamibacterales > 2-12-FULL-66-21 > QHWT01. The sequence goes on along the minus strand of JBKOZS010000197.1, from coordinate 5,707 downwards.
TCGCGTCCGCGCCGGCGAGCCGTTGATGGATGGCCCGAGCAACCCGCACGACATCCTGTCGGTCCTCGGCGAGAAGGCGCTGCATGCGTATCTCGTCAACGAGATCCAGGAGGTCTACCGGCTGCAGGGCGTCAACATCAACGACAAGCACATCGAGGTCATCGTCCGCCAGATGATGCGGTGGGTGAAGATCGAGGATGTGGGGGACACCGAGTTCCTCGTCGAGGAGCAGGTGGACCGCTTCCGGTTCATGGAAGAGAACGAGCGCGTGATCGCGAACGGCGGCCGCCCGGCACAGGGCCGTCCGCTGCTCCTCGGGATCACCAAGGCGTCGCTCTCGACCGACTCGTTCATCTCGGCGGCGTCGTTCCAGGAAACCACGCGCGTGCTCACCGAGGCGTCAATCTCGGGCAAGGTGGATCACCTCCGCGGCCTGAAGGAAAACGTCACGATGGGCCGCCTGATTCCGGCCGGCACCGGCTTCGAGTACTACCGGAATGTGCGGATCCCGGCGGACGAACCACCGCCGCCACCGCCGCCGTCACCGGAGGAGCTGGAGCTGGAGCGCGAGATGGAGTACTTCGTTGAGCCCGAGGAGGCGTTCACGCGAGACGAAGTGGAGTAGGGCTCGAGGCTCAAGGCTTAGGGCTTAAGGAACGCTTCGCGCGGGGTTTGCCCGCCGGAGCGCAGCGAAGGCGGGCGGTGATGCTTCGGTGTCACCGCCCTTTTTGTTGATGGTGTGATTGTGCCGCTGGTGGTTCTCTTCGGCGTTCACGCGCTTCTGATCCTTGGCCCCGGTGGCCGCAAGCATCACCCGGCGGTGCTTGCCTTCGGCGTCTTCACTCTCGTCTGGCTCATCGCGGCGTCCGGATGGAGTTCGCTGTTGTGGGAACGCCGCCATCGTCAGCCAGCGGACGTGACGCTCCCGTCGTCGTCCCGTGGGCAACGGCCTGCGCCGGGCGTCCGCCTTGGTGCTACGATGGCGCCATTCAGAGACGTCGTTGGGCGAGGCCGCCATGGTCGATGTGAAATACGAGGATCTCTCGGAGGCGTTCGACTTTGTCAGTTCCGCAGCGCCGATGGAGCATCACGCGTACATCTCACTCGATTCCGGCACGATCCACTGGTTGTCAGAAAACGGCGCTTTCGAAAATGACGAATTGCCGGACTCTCTAGAAGAGTCGGATCGCTACATCGAAGTGCCGCACAAGAACGATCTGGATCTGGGCCGCAGCCTCGCATTGCGCTTCGCAGAACAGGCGCTTCCGAGTCAGTACGACACCGTCGCACGGATCTTTCAACGCCGCGGCGCCTACGCCCGCTTCAAGGATCTGCTGGCGTCGGCAAATCGCCTGGAAGAGTGGTACGCATTCAGTGATCAGTGCACTGACGAAGCGCTGAGAGCGTGGTGCGAGGAAAACGGCATTCGCCTCATCGACACGCGTGACGAACGGGGTGCCAGTGTGAACTCCCCAGATCTAGTTATGCTCTCGACATTCCGGTCCACGGCGGAGGCGCAGATCGCCAAAGGAGTTCTCGACGAGGCCGGAATCGATTCGATGATTCGATCCGACGACGCCGGCGGCATGTACCCGGCGATCGGTGGAGCCGAATTGCTGGTCAGATCGGAAGATGTCGAGAAGGCCAGACAGGTCCTACATGGGCGACACGAATCCGGATAGCGGTGTCCCGGGTTCTAATCCTCAATCAGCGTGCGACCTGCGATTAGGGTGTAGACGATGGTCATTCCGTTACCCCTCCGACGTGTGGCTGCTGGTGTCGATTGCTCTGGCTAAGGATCGACTGACCTTGGCAAAGCGATGACGATTGGAGTGGTGTTCGATGTCATTGCCATTCCCTGGGCGTACGTCTTCGCGACTTACGTGAAGCAGGCTGGAGACAGGTGGCGATCGATTGCGCTGGGAGGTACCGCGTGATCGAACTGCTGGCACGGCTGCAGGCAGCGCTCCCGAAGATGGAGTCGTGGATCGACGATCTTCACGGTCGACACAGCACTGACTCAGTCCCTGCAAGCACACTCCCGTTTCCTCGACTCACGGCGACGTTTCCCGCTGACCTTCTGACTGCCACACGAGCCGCTTCGTGCAGCCCTGTTCCATTTCCGCCCGTGTCGGAGTACGGACTTCCGGAATTCGAGGCAATGGCGAACATGCCGAAGGCAGGCATTACGTTTCGGGACATGTACTTCGTTGATCCGGCCTGTGCCTCTGAGAGCGTTCACTTCCACGAGCTGGTGCATGTCGTCCAATGGCGAGCGCTGGGAGTTCGGCCGTTTCTGCTGACGTATGCGCTGGGTGTCCTGCGACAGGGGTATGAACGAAGCCCCCTGGAGGCGATTGCGTTCGAGCTTCAGGCGCAATTCGAGCGCGCAACAACCGGCGGTTCGATTACGGAACATGTCACGCGGCAAGCTCTTCAGGCGCGTGACGCCGCGGCGCTCGTGTTTCAGGCGAATGGTCTCGACATGCATATCTGAGAGCCATGCGGATTCAGGAGACGCACGATTATGTTCCCCCTACAATTGTCGATGCTCCCGGTAATAGTGCTCGGCTTGTTGGCCTGCGCATCCAAAACTCCTATGAAAACTGAGCCGAACAATGCCGGTGTGGCAGCGCCGGAGAACCAGAATGCGGCGCTAGGTCCCTCGATTCAATTCGACACCAAAGGGATCGATTTCAAACCCTGGGCGCGGGACTTCGTTGCTCGGGTCCGACGCAACTGGTTCGTCCCTGTCTCCCTGATGACCGAGAAGGGTCGCGTCGTCGTGACGTTCTACGTGCATAAGGGCGGCACGATCGCTGATGTTGTGGTGCTGAGACCGTCGTCAGTAGCAGGATTCAACGACTCTGCGCGTTACGCGATTCTGCGCTCAAGCCCTGTCGCACCGTTGCCCCCCGAGTATCCGGATGAACGGGTGTTTTTCACCGTGACGTTCTATTTCAATGAGTCTCCTACCGGCGGAAATCAGTACGTGGCGGATGCGGGACGACGAGAATCGAACCGCTTGAACACCCGGAGCACGTGGATGAACGATCTGGAGATCACTCGAACGCCGCCGGCATTCAAAGCCATTCTGGCCGAGACCGATGCGGTCGGTTTCAATATGGTGTCTGAACCGAAGGTCGGAGCGTTGCTGTCGGTTCTCGCCGCATCAAAACCGGCCGGGCGGTTCCTCGAATTGGGAACGGGAACCGGACATGGAACGGCGTGGCTACTGTCCGGCATGGATTCCAAGTCCACTCTCGACTCTGTCGATGCCGACGCGAAGGTCGTGGCGGTGGCCCAACGCCATCTCGGCTCAGATCGCCGCGTCACGTTCCACATCGTCGACGCGGCTGAATTCATTCGGCAGGCCCCGAAAGGCCAATTCGATTTGATCTACGCCGATGCGTGGCCGGGCAAATTCAGTCAACTTGAGGAGACGCTGGCCCTGCTCCGTCCGGGTGGGATCTATCTGATTGACGATCTCCTGCCACAACCGAACTGGCCCGAGGGGCATGCGGCGAAGGTTCCGGTCGTGATCAAGGTGCTCGAAGGCCTGAGCGAATTCACCTCTGTCAAGCTCGCTTGGGCGTCGGGATTGATGGTCGTCGTCCGCAGGACGCCCAGCTAACAATGCCGCTAAAGCCGCCGAGTGGCCGGTTTGACCGCAATTCGGTCCAGGCCGACAGCTTGATCGTTCGTCTGCCGGACGATCCGCGCCAGCGTTGGGAGTTGATGAAACTCTGCGAGCGCGAAGTGGGCAACGAGACAATACGGAAGCTCGATCTGCGCAAGGAGTGAAGCGTCGTCAGGCGGCGCAAGCGCACCGGCCGGCGCAACGTGAAGGTCGTCGCCAGCCGGTGCTTTGATGGGTCGTCAGCGAGCGATTCGTTCGTCGCTCTACCTCAGCCCGCCGCGCAGCACGATGCTCGCGACGGCGTTACTGTGTACGCTCTCGCCGGTATCTTCGTCGAGCGCCGTCGCTGTCGCCGTGACGTCCGCGGGGCCCGCCACGAACAGACGTGCCGCGCGTCCCTGGAAGAGTGCCAGCGCACTGACGACACTCGCCATCCAGTCTGTCGTCCCGTCGCACGGCACAACCAGCGCGAATTGACCCGTCAGCGACGATTGCGCGTGGTCCTGCTTCAGCTGACCCGAGATCGAGACCAGTACCGGGCGCGAGCACGTGATACTGCCAGCAATAGCCGTCTCTCCCGTCGTCGGATCCACGCCGCCGGTTTGGGTCATCGCCAGGCCAAGGGTCAGCGCCGGCGGAGCCTCCAGCAGGTTCAGCTGCAGGCGTCCCGTCGACCACCAGTAATACCCGCCCGCCATGATCCAGTAGGTCACGCCGGCGTGCGCGTCGAAGCGCACTCGCGATTGCGAGGTTCCAGCTGCGTTATCGTTGCATCCGATCGGCGTCAACGCGCCGCGCGTGCCGGTGTAGACCGACAGCGTCGTGTCGTAGTCGCTGCCGAACGTGTTGAACTCGACACGCATGTCGCTCGCCGGGGTGAACGCATACCACACGGTGTTCGTCGAGCCGGTACAGAACGGATCGTCCCACGCCCTCGTCGCCTTCGTCGTCGTCTGCACGTTTGTATACGGGAAATCGTTGATGATGACGGGTGTGCTGAAGTCATCGTTGAGTGGCGGTACCGCGATGATCTGCAGGCTGGTGAACGTGGTCTCCACGATGCCGGCGCCGTTGTCGCCGCGGAACGTGACAAGGTACGACCCCGCCTGTCCTTCGAGCGGCAGCCACGAGAACGTGCCGGTGTTGTCGCCGTTGTCCGTAAATGCCGCGCCCTGCGGCATGCCGGTCGCGCTGAGTGTCACGTGTGCGCCCTGCGTGTCAGTCGCACGCACGGCGAACGAGATCGGCTGCCGTTCGAGCGAGTTCACCACCGAGGGCGCGGTGATCTCGATCGGAACGGTCGCGTTGTAACGGATCTCGCCGCGCGCGGCCACCGCAAAGCCCTCGCAATGCTGCTCGAACGTGGCACGGAACGACAGCACGCTGCCAGCCGTGCCTGGTGCTCCGGGGCCATATACGATTTCCTTCACTTCGAAACTGCCCTTCAGCGTGTTGCAGCCACGCCCATCGCCAGACACGGACAGGCTGTTCAATGACGGGTAGAACGGAAACCGCTGCGCGTTCGTGTATACGCCGGTCGTGAGGTACTGACTATTCGGGGCTGCGAAATCGAAGTACCACCAATGGCTGTACGTTGGCGTATGGAACGCGAGCGATACGCCGTTCGAGTAGTTCCTTTGCGCCGTGAAGGTGCCGTCCGCCATCGTGAAGTACAGCGTCTGGCCGCCGCTGATGTAGTCACCGGAATCGCCGGTCAGCAACATGGATGTGACGCCCGCGCGTGCCTCAATGGCGAAGAACAGCAGGAGTGTCATCGTCAACAGGATTCGGTATCGGCCGGTCGAGCGTGTGCGCATTCGGCACCCCAATGCGGTTTGGTAATGGCGCGCTCCAAACTGTGGAAGAGTCGGAGAGGGAAGCCGTAAAAGGCCGAGCCCTGGGGAAGGCGGTCGCGACCGAAGCAGCATTCATGCCGCGCGCACCGCGACGTCAGTCGACACGATCACCCAATGGGCAGTGAGTGGAAGGCGAACAAATAACCTGATGGAGACGCCGGGTCAAAGACCCAGCCTGCAGGACAACTGGTGACGCGCGACTACTCCGTGT